>DATABQ010000236.1:0-3082 GCA_036259495.1 Longimicrobiales bacterium
GAAGACACCTACCTCATCGACACACTGACGGTGACGGATCTCTCGTCGCTCGGCGCAGTGTTCGCCGCGTCGAACCACGAGGTGATTCTGCACGATGCAGATTACGACCTGCGGCTGCTGGCGCGCGATCACGACATGCGCATCGGCGGACTGTTCGACACGAAGCTGGCTGCGCAGCTGCTGGGGGAGCCTGCGTTCGGACTGGGCGCGCTCGTCGAGAAGTATCTCGGCACGCGCCTGGACAAGAAGTACCAGCGCGCGGACTGGGCGCAGCGGCCGCTGCCGCCGGAGATGCTGTCATACGCAGCGGAGGACACGCGGCATCTTCCCGTGCTGCGCGACCGCCTGAAGGCCGCGCTGGAGGAGGAAGGTCGCATGCATTGGGCGGCCGAGGAGTTCGAGTTGCGCGAACACACACGATGGGAGCCGTCCACCGGCAGCGACGAAGCATACCTGCGCATCAAGAACACGCGCGATCTGAAGCCGCGGCAGATGGCGGCGCTCCGCGAGCTGCACGCATGGCGCGAAGCGCTCGCGGAGCAGCGGGATCTTGCGACGTTCCGCGTCGTCGGTAACGACGTGCTGATCGCAATCGCACGCGAGCTGCCGCGCGACACCCGCGAGCTGGCGCGCACGAAGGGCGTGCCCGGCAGCATTGGCGATCGGTACGGCGTCGACATGATGGCCGCCGTGCAGCGTGCGCTGGATCTGGACGAGGCGGATCTCCCCCGACGCGAGCGTGGACCGCGTCGCCCGCCGCCGGACGCGGAGTTCGATGCACGCGTCGAGAGGCTGAAGAAGGTTCGCGACGCTGCCGCGGAGGCGCTGGGTCTGGATCGCGGATTCCTGATGCCGCGGCAGCAGCTGGAGGCGATCGCCCGGCAGCGGCCCCGGACGGAGGAGGACCTGATGGTGGAGGTCGCGGACATGCGCCGGTGGCAGGTGGAGGCGCTCGGTGCAGCGCTGCTCCGGGCCGTCAAATAGCCGGCTCTATCGCTGGAATCCCTTCAGCCGGTGTGGCTCGATCTGGCGAGGCCGCAGCCATCTGTACGGATCACCTCAGCCCTCCCAGGGATCGAAACCGAACGTGAGATAATCGTTCGGCCTGCCGTCGATTCCTTCGATCGCCTGATCGAGCTGCGCGAGAATGTCATCGCTCTCACCCGCACCAGCGGCCGCCGCGCGGATCGACTCGAGCAGCGGACGGATCTCCTTCGGGCGCAGCAGGACATACGCCTTTGGCGACCCCTCCGCGCCGCGCGGCAGAATGACGAGGTCGACGAGGTCGGTCTCCTGCGATATCTTCCACACGTCCGACGTCTTCTTGAGCAGCTTGTCCGCTGTTTTGACGTCCGTGTGGAGCGTGCGGACCATGCGCTGCGCCTCGCGGTCACCCGCGGCGGCACGCTGACGCGAGAACCGGCGGCCCAGTGCCTCGGCGGCGTCATCCTCGCGCTTTTCCGCGGTGCGCGAGAGCAGCTCGCCCACATAGGCGTAGATACCGAGGACGAGAGGAACCGGGTCGAGTACGATCCGCGTCAAATTGTGCCTCCGGCGGTGAGCGTTGAGCGCTGTACGGCGGCCAGAACAATGGAGAGAGGGTAACGGTGCGTCAATCGGAGCATGGCATGAGGCGGAGGACTACCGCACTGAGGGTGGGGCTCGTGATGATCGCGTGCGCGACAGGTCTGTCGGCATGCAGGGACAATGGGCTGGAGGACCGCAACCTGCCGCTGGAGGAAGCGCAGAACCGCGTCAACCGCTACCCGGTATACGAGCGCTCGGGCGATTCGCCGGCTCTCGCCATGGGCGGCCGCCACTGGATCCGCTCGCAGACCGAAGAGAAGATCGCGCCGCACGTGCTGGTGCCGGTCGGCACTGTCGAGGGGACGCAGCTCTTCGCGCGGCGCGGCGCCGACGCACCCTACAGCAGGCTCTGGGCACAGGTCTCGGAGGATCGCTGGACGCCGTACCTGCCGCTGAACTGACCGGCCGAGCGCGAGTGAGCCGCGCGGCTGCTTCGCGCCCGGGACACGTTGAGAAGGATGTGGGATTGGGAGTGGGAATGTTAGAGGGTGTCGGTGAGGGTGGTTGGGCGGCCGCTCCCAGGACCACTCCCCATGCCCAACAACTCTCCCACTCCCACATCGTCCGACGTCCCCGGTGAACGCCTCATGATGATCGGCCTGCTGCAGTCCGGACTCGGGAGCATGCTCGAGCAGAACCCGCTGCTCGCCATTGTCACGATGTTCGGCGCAGGTGTGGTCACGAGTCTCACCCCGTGCATCTATCCGATGATCCCGATCACCGCGGGTGTCATCGCGGGCACCGCTGGGGAAGCTGCCCCGCGGAGGCGCGTAGTGCTGCTGACGCTCACGTACGTGGCAGGCCTCGCCCTTCTGTACGCTGTGCTCGGCCTCCTCGCCGGATTGAGCGGAACGCTGTTCGGCACCGTGTCCGCGAGCCCGTGGGCGCGCTTTGCGATCGGCAACCTCCTGCTCATCTTCGGACTCGCCATGCTCGACGTCATACCGATCCGCGTGCCGCAGGGTCTCACCACCTGGGCGGCAGGTCTCGGCGGCGGCTCGTACCCGGCCGTGTTCCTGCTCGGCGCCAGCTCGGGCATCGTCGCAGCGCCCTGTGGAGCACCCGCGTTCGCCGCCGTGCTGACCTGGGTCTCGACGACCGGCAGTCCGCTGCTCGGCTTCACATACCTGTTCATCTTCTCGCTCGGCATGACCGCACTACTGGTGGTGGTCGGCATCTTCTCGGGCACGCTCGCGCGACTGCCACGCTCCGGACGATGGATGATCTGGATCAAACGGGCGGCCGGAGTGATCCTCATCGCCATGGCGGAGTATTACCTCATCCAGATGGGGATGGTGTTCTGAATGGCACTGGAGCTGAAATGATGAATGGCAGGGGTCGAACGCACAGCACGAGCTCGCATTCCCGGTGGGCGGCGATACTCGCCCGACCGGCGATCATCGTCACCCGGACGAGGTCGCGACTCCGCCCGGCGATCCTTGCCGCCCTCGTGACGATTGCGGGCAGCGAGGCAGTCAATGCGCAGGACGTCGGG
>DATABQ010000237.1:0-4019 GCA_036259495.1 Longimicrobiales bacterium
GCATACCGAACGCGTGCTGCGCGACCTCGACTGCGCCCGCGAGTCCGGCACCGCCGCCCGTGAGCACGGCGCCCGCGCCGAGTTTGCCCATCTCACCGGCGTTCTCGATCTCGCGGCCGACGAGACTCAGGATCTCGTCGAGGCGCTGCTCGATGATGTGCGCGATGAGCTCGCGTGCGACTTCGCGCGTCGTGCCGGGACCGGGTCCGGGCAACTCCACCGTCTCGCGCGGATCGACGAGCTGCGCGTATGCGACGCCGTGCCGCTCCTTGGCAGATTCCGCGTGCGCGTACGTGATGCTCAGGCCCTTCGCGAGATCGTTCGTCACGGTACCGCCGCCCCACGGGATGGAGCAGAGGTGACGCATCTTGCCGTCGCGGAAGATCGCGAGCTCCGTGGTCGAGCCGCCGAGGTCGACGAGCGCTACACCGACATCCTTCTCGTCCTCGCTCACGGCGGCGCGCGACGTGGCGAGCGGCTCGTGAATCGTGCGCTCGATGCGATAACCGGCGCGGCTCACTGCCTTGCGCAGGTTCTGTGTGGCCGTGATCGAGCTCGTGATGATGTAGACCTCGGCTTCGAGCCGTGTGCCGGCCATGCCGATCGGATCGCGAATGCCGCGCTGATGATCGACGATGTATTCCTGCGGCAGCACATGAAGCACCTCGCGATCCGCCGGAACCACCACCGCGCGCGCGACTTCCTGCACGCGCTTCACATCGGCGACGCTGATCTCGTCGCCGCTCACCGCGACGACACCATGCGATGAGCTCGCGTGGATGTACTCGCCCGCCACACCGGTGTAGACGCGCTCGATCGTGACGCCGGCCATCAGCTCGGCTTCCTTCATCGCGGTGCGCACCGATTCAGTCGTGCCCTCGATGTCGGTGATCGCTTCGCGACGCATTCCGACCGTACGCGCCTGCCCGATGCCCAGAATCTTGAGACGACGGCCCTTCGGCTCCGCGACCACCTCTGCGATGACGGCACAGGTCTTCGTCGACCCTATGTCCAATCCAGCTACCAGATTGGGCCGCATGATCAGCTCTTTCCCTTCCGCATTGACACCACGACCTGGTCGTGGAACCGCACATCGATTCTCCTGACGTCCGCCAGCTCGGCCTGCGCGGCGCGCGCACCTGTGCCATCCGGCGCGGGCACGACGCGCGGCGCGGCCAGCTCGGCCAGCGTCGAAGCGAGCTCGTGCAGCCGGTCCGCGCCGGGCTGCACGGGCACGAGGACTTCCGCATCGGACTCCGTGCGCAGGACCAGTCGCACCGCGCCTGCCTCCATGCCGATCTCCGACACCCAGTCGATGAGGTCGGGCTCCACATGTCGCATCGTCGCCAGGAAGGCGAGGATGTCGAGCGTTGGGCGATCGACGGCGCGCCCGGAGCCCGATACGCGCGTGCGCACCGTCAGAACGGGCAGGTTCAGACCTTCGTCGGCAGGATTCAGCGGCAGCACGCGGCCGTGTGAGCCGATCGCGCGCAGCTCCGGCGTGCGGGCGAACGCAACGGGTACGGCCTCCTCGATGTCCAGGATGAGTGTGCCGGGCACACGCCTGTCTATCGACACATCCGCAATCAGCGGGTGGACACGCAGGCGGTCCAGCCACGATGCCGGATCGTCGAACACGTTCGCGCTCGCATCGATACCGGCAGCCTCGACGGTCGAAGCGGCTGTGAGGTAGCGGACGCCGTTCACCTCCACTCGCTGCACGCGGAACACGTTCAGCTCGCGCAGCGCGATGGGTGCGAACGCCGCAGTAACGACGAGCACGGCAGCACATGCGAGCACGAGCGCACCGCGGATGATGGCGGTCCTCATGCTGCCCCCTGGGCGAGCGATTCATAGAGGCCGTGCGCCATCTCGTCGATGTCTCCGGCGCCCATCGCCACCAGCACGTCGTTTTCCTGCAGCTCATCGCGGAGCGCGCGCGCCATCTCGTCGAGCGTCGTCGCATAACGCACCGTTGCATTGCCAGCGGATTGCGCGGCGCGGCTCACGAGCTCTCCGCTCACGCCTTCGATCGGTGCTTCGCGCGCGGGATACACATCGCTCACCCATACGACATCTGCACGCGCGAGCGCGCGGCCGAACTCCGCCGCATGGTCGCGCGTGCGGCTGTAGAGATGCGGCTGGAACGCGGCGACGATGCGCCTGCCGGGATACGTGCCGCGCGCGGTTGCAATCGTCGCGGCGATCTCAGTCGGATGATGCGCGTAGTCATCCACGATGGTGACGCCGCGCGCACTGCCCAGCTCCTGAAAGCGGCGCGACACGCCGGAGAACGAAGGCAGCGCGGTGCGCGCCGACTCGAACGTGGCGCCCGCGTGCCGCGCGACAGCGAATGCGCCGAGAGCGTTGAGCACGTTGTGCAGGCCGGGCGCACCGAGCGTCAGCGTGCCGAGGCGTGCGCCGTGCTCCACGACATCGAACGTCATGACGCGGCCGTCCTGGCGTACGTTGACGGCAAGCAGCTCGGCGCCCTCCTCGATGCCGTACGTCAGCACCTGTGCGGGGCCGCTGATCTGCGCTGCGATGCGCCGCCCGCCCTCGTCATCGGCGCAGATCGCGATGATGCCGTCCTGCTTGACCTGGCCGGCGAACTCGAGGAATGCACGCTCGACACCCGCCAGGTCGCCGTAGATGTCGAGATGATCCGCTTCGATCGATGTGATCACGGCGGCAGTCGGCTGCAGTGTGAGAAACGAACGGTCATACTCGTCCGCCTCGACCACGAAGATCTCATCGCGACCGGCGCGCAGCCCGCCACCCCAGCCCGGCATGCGCCCGCCGACCAGTCCGGTCGGGTCCATGCCGGCCGCATCGAGAATGGCGGTGGTCGCGGCAGTCGTGGTCGTCTTGCCGTGCGTTCCAGCGATCGCGAGCACGGAGGCGCGGTTCACGAGCGCGCCGAGAGCCTGCGCCCGCTTCAGCACCGGAATGCCGCGCTCGCGCGCGGCGATCACTTCGGGATGCGACGCGGGGATCGCCGAGGTCATGACGAGCGCGGCCGCGTCACTGACATGGGCGGTGTCATGGCCATGATGGATCGTCACGCCACGCGCGCGCAGAGCATCCGCCGCGGCGCCGAGACGCAGGTCGCAGCCGCTCACGGTGCCGCCGCCGCGCACGATCAGCTCGGCGAGCGCCGACATGCCGGATCCGCTCACGCCCATGAAGTGCACCGCACCGCTGCGGGACAGCGCGCGCAGGTCAACGCTCAGCCACGCCTCATCGCGCCGGGCCGTCATGGCGCAATCAGGCGGTAGAGGTGATCGGCGATCTCGGCGGCGGCATTCGGCTGCGCCCGTGCGCGGGCTGCATCCCGCATCTTCGCACGTCGTTCATCGTCACCCGTGAGTCCGATGATCTGCTGCCAGAGCCACTCCGGCGTCATCTCCGCCTCGCGCAGCATCACCGCGGCGCCCGCCTGCTGAAGCGCCTCTGCATTGTGCGTCTGATGATCCGCCGCAGCCGTCGGCAGCGGCACGAGCACCATCGGCCGTCCCCACGCGAGCAGCTCCGCGGTGCCCATCGCACCCGCACGTGAAACGGCCACGTCGGTTGCAGCGAGCGCTTCGGGCATCGCATCGATGTATCCGAACGTCTTCACCCACTGAAGATCCAGCGGCGCGAGACGCTCGCGAACGTTGTCGATGTGAGTCTGCCCCGTTGCCCACAGGATCTCGAGCGCGGCCGGCCTTTCATCGAACCCACCTGCCGCGACCTGCTCGAGCGCGCTGAGCAGCGCCTCGTTGATCGCACGCGCACCCTGACTGCCGCCGACCACGAGCAGCACCACCGCGTCGTCTGACAGACCGAACCGTTCACGCGCCTTCACACGATCGATCGACGCGTCCGGCGGTCGGATCGGATTGCCGAGCGACAGCACTTCCGTGTGCCTGCCGGCCTTCAGCAGATTCGCGGCTTCGGGAAATCCGAGGTGCACCTGCCGCGCCCAGCGGCTGAGCTGGCGCGTGGTGAACCCGGGATGCGAGTTCTGCTCCTGC
>DATABQ010000238.1:0-18217 GCA_036259495.1 Longimicrobiales bacterium
CTGCTGCTGACCCTGCTGCTGCCCCTGTTGCCCCTGCTGGCTTTGCTGCTGCCCCTGTTGCGGCGGCTTGGGAGCGCCGGGCTGCTGGCCCTGCTGGCTCTGCTCCTGCTGCTGCATCTCATCGAGCAGCTGCTGCTGGCGCTCGGCCAGTGCCAGAGCCTCGCGGGTGGCCTGTTCCATGGACTGCTGCGCGTCCTTCTCCCATTCCTCAGCGAGTGCGTCGCGGGCCTGGTCGAGAGTCGCGGCGGCCTGCTCGAGCTGATCGGCTGCCTGCGCGCCGCTCTCGGCGGCCTTCTCCCCGTTCTGCTGCGCCGCGTCCTCTGCCGCCTGCTTCATGTCCTGACCGGCCTGCGACGTATTCTGCTGCGCCTGCTGCGTGCTCTCGGCCGTCTGCTGCTCGCCCTGCTCCTGCAGGCGCTCCTGCATTTCGCGCAGCGATTCGGTGAGCTCCTCCGTGCGCTCCGCCAGGTCCTGTTGAGCCTGTGTGTCTTCGGGTGTCGGCTGCTTCTCCGCCATGGATTCGGCGAGTGCGTCCTGCTGCGTTGCGAGCTCGCGGGCCTGCTGCGCGAGTTTGTTCATCTGCTGTTCAGCTGCGGCGCGGCGCATCAGCTCGAGACTGCGGTCGAGCTGCTCCTTCATCTCTTCCTGCTGCTGCGCCATCTGCTCGAGGGCCTGCTGGAGCGCTTCCGGATCGAGCTGCTCGAGCGCCTGGCGCAGCGCTTCCATCTCCTGACGCATCTCGGGCGTGAGCATCTCGTCGTACAGCTTGCGCATCTCTTCGAGTCGCTGCTGGAGCTCCGCGTCGCGCAGACCGGAGCGCTCCATGGCGCGCTCGAGCGCATCCAGCTCCTCACGCATCGCCTCCATCTGCTCGACGAGCTCATCCTGCTGCTCGAGCATCTGACGGGCGGCGGAAGCCTCCTGATAATCCATGCTTTCCGAGCTGCTCGCGCTCGTGCTGTTGCTGCGCTGGCTCTCGGCGCGGCGCCTGGCGTTTGCTGCACTCGTGCGACGTTCGAGATCACGCGTGGTCTGCTCGAGCGATTCCGCCGTCTTCGCGAGCTGCGCGGCCTGGTCGAGCATCTCATCGGCGCGGGCCACGGACCGGTCACGCAACTCGACCATCCCCGGCAGCCTGAGCGATACCGTGCGTGAGACCGACGTCTGGCCGCGCGGTGATGTGTCGCTCACACGGATGTAGAACTTGAGCGTGTCGCCGGGCACGAGACTGCGTGCGGAGGCATCGAGCAGGCCGCGGATCAGCGCGCGGTCATCGCCGTTCATCCGGATCGGCTCCACGACCTCTGCGTCCGAATGGCCGGAAGCTGCGACGCGCCAGCTAACGATCTCCGCCCGAGCGAGGCCGTAGTCATCACGTGCATCCGCGACGACCGCCTGACGCAGCGACGCGTCGATGACCGTGTCGGCCGTCGGGAACGTGATCTCGACGTGCGGCGGTGCGTCCGCGACGACGTCGATCTCGAGAGGCGCAGGCGCCACCTCGACATCACCGCCGGAGGCATCGCGCAGCTGCCAGTGGTATGTGCCGCTTACGGCAGGTGTGAACGAACCGCTGAACAGTTCACCTTCAACGCCGAACGCGGGACCTTCGCCTCCTGCTGCCGGTGCCAGCGCAGCATGAGCGAGAGGGCGCGTCGCCGTGCCTCGCACTACGAGCTGCGTCCCCTCCGGCACCTCGAGCGGCGGCACCTCCCCCTGAAAATGATCGGACGGCCGCCCGACGTGGCGCGGATAGATGACGTCGACGATGAGGTTCGCGAGCAGCAACGGATCCGTGGGCGTGACACGATAGCGATCCGTCACCGCACCATCGGGCGCTTCGACCCAGTACTCCGCATCCGCGTCGATGCGCGGTATGACGACGACTGCGCTGTCGCCGGAGACCGTGCCGAGTTCTGCACGCGGGACATCGCCGCGCATGTGCCATTTCACCGTCACCGCGTCGCGGCCGGGTGCACTGATCCGGATGGCGAGGTCCGCGCCGCGGTGCACCTCCACGTCGCCGGGCTGAACAGCGAGAGGGGGCAGCGGCGGCGGTGTGAGATTCCGCACCGGGCTCACCATCGGCGACCACGCAGCACGCGAATGTTCGGGCGCAGCGAACGCAACGATCAATGTCGTCAAACACAGCATCGCGAAGGCGCCCCCGGCCAGACGCTGGCGACGGCGGGTACGCTCGCGCAGCATCGCGGCGACGGCCGCGGGCGATACGCCTGTGAACCGGCGACCCACGTCATCGGCCACGCGGCGCGCAAGCGCGGGCGATGTGCCGTCGGGAACCACCCGCGACAGCTCGAGCGCGCCCCGAACCGATCCCTCGGTCATGCCGGCGGTGCGCTCGGCATCGGCGGCGACAGCGCCCTCGTCCAGTGGCCCCATCCACTTGCGCACGCCCAGGTACGTGACCACACCGGCGGCGGCGAGGACGATGGCGTCGAGCAGGAGCGGTCCGAATCCCGGGTTGTCCCATGGACGCGCGAAGCCGAGCAGCCATGCAAACAGCAGCGCTCCAGGCACTGCGCAGAGCGCACTGAACGCCACGGCGACCGCAGTGTCGCGGCGCAATGCACGGCGCACACTGTCGAGAAGCGGTCCCAGCGAGATCGGCGATGGAGTCATGTCACCACCTGCGACAGAGCGTAGAGGAACAGGTTCACACCCATGCGCAGTGCCGCCTCCCGCGCCTCCGGTGGGTCATCGTGCACTTCAGGGTCTTCCCAGCCGTTCCCCAGGTCTGTTTCATAGCTGTAGAAGAGCACCAGCCTGCCTTCGGCGAAAATGCCGAACGCCTGGGGCGCTGCACCGTCGTGCCGGTGGATCTTCGGCAGCCCTTCCGGGAACGGGTACATCACGTTGAACACCGGATGCGTCGGCGGGATCTGCTCGAGCTCCCGATCGGGGAATACGCGGCGGATCTCGCGGCGGAAGCTCTCGTCCAGGCCATAGTTGTCGTCGACGTGCAGGAACCCGCCGTCCAGCAGATAACGACGCAGCAGCCCGACCTCCTGCTCGGACAAGCGGATGTTGCCGTGACCCGTGAGGAAGAGGTACGGGTACGCCCAGAGCGATGGATCGGTCAGGCGCGTGCGCGCCGGCGTGGTCGACACCGGCAAGCCCGTACGTTGGCCGATCGCGCGCAGCAGGTTCGGCAGCCCCGATGGATTCGCGTACCAGTCGCCGCCGCCGTCGTACTGCAGCTGCGCGATGGTCAGGGGCGGAGTCGATGCGCTGCGTGGCGTGTCCGCCGCGGTAATGAGGACGGCGGCCGTAAGGGCGAGGACCTGCAGGTAATGCACGTTCATTCCTTCTCACGCCCATCACCGCCGAGAGACAGGACGAGCGAATAGGCTTCGTTCCGGGAGATGTGCAAGCGCTGTGCGAGCTCCTTCGCTGCACTGCGAGGGGTGGCTCCGGCTTCGAGCAGCTCCCGGGCGAGACCGGCGGCGTCGGCCACGCTCGCGGGCGCCGGCGGGGGCGCCCCTCCGAGAACCACGACCACTTCGCCGCGCACAGTGCCTTCCTGATAATAACTCAATACGTCGCCGAGCGTTCCCCGCACCGTGGATTCATGCAACTTCGTAAGCTCGCGCGCTACAGCGACGGGACGATCCGCTCCGCACGCCGTGACCAGATCATGGAGCAGCGCCACCACCCGGGCAGGTGCCTCGTAGAGCACGGCCGTGTGCGGCAGCGCAGCGAGCGTCTCCAGCAGATCCCGCCGGGCGGTTCCCGATCGTGGAGGAAAGCCGTAGAACGTGAACGGCTCCGCCGGCAGACCGGCCGCAACGAGTGCCGCCAGCAGCGCCGATGCACCCGGCACCGGTACGACCTCGTGACCGGCGTCGATCACTGCACGCACGAGGCGCGCTCCGGGGTCCGACAGGAGCGGTGTGCCGGCATCCGATACGAGAGCGACATCTTCACCGGCATCCAGCCAGACCACTAGCTGGCCGGCGCGCGCTGCTTCGTTGTGCTCGTGCGCCGAGATCAGCGGCGTCGCAATGTCGTAGCGGCGGAGCAGGATCGCGGTGCGCCGCGTGTCCTCCGCCATGATCCGGCTGACGCCCTTGAGCACCGCAATTGCGCGAAGGCTGATGTCCTCGAGATTCCCGATCGGTGTGCTCGTAACGTACAGGATTGCCATGCGTTTACGCTAGACGCGGAACGGACTGGTTGTGGGATTGGGAGTGGGAGTGTTCATGGTGGTGGGAGTGGGAGTGGGCCGGGAGCGGGCACTCCGGAAATGCAGGACGGCGGGCCCGCATTCCTGCAGTCCCGCCGTTACCCACTCCCGATGCCGATCGCAGCCGCACTAACTCACCCAATTCCGCTCCCACATCCGGGTTTCACCCGAGGTGTTCCTGGATTTTTCGGTCCAGCAGCGGCTTCGGCACTGCGCCGACCACCGTGTCGACATGCTTCCCGTCCTTGAAGAACAGGATGCTCGGGATCGACCGGATATTGTACCTGGTCGCCACCTGCTGATTCGCGTCGACGTCGAGCTTCGCGACCTTCATTTTGCCCGCGTATTCACCTGACAGCTGCTCTATTATGGGAGCGACCATGCGGCACGGACCGCACCAGGCAGCCCAGAAATCCACGATCGAGAGGCCCTGCCCCTTTTCGATCTCGTCGGCGAAGTTCCCGTCGGTGACCTGAATCGGTCCGCCGTTCTCGGCCATCACCATCTCCTTGTAAAAAGCGCACCGCCGCCCCTCGCGGCGGCGCGAAGTGTTAACTTGGGAGGTCAACCGGTTGCAAGAAACCCGCCGGAGCGGACCCGTGGACCTTCCCCTGGATCATGTGGCGATCGCAGTCGAATCGATCGCCGCATCACTGCCACTATTCGAATCCCTGCTCGGCTCATCCGGTTCCCCGGTCGAGCACATCCCGTCCCAGAACGTGTCCGTCACGTTCGTCGGCGCCGGTGCCGGCCGGATCGAGCTGCTCGAGCCGAGCAGCCCCGACAGTCCCGTAGGGCGCTTCCTCGCGCGACGCGGCCCGGGCCTGCACCACATAGCGTACCGGGTACCCGACATCGAGGCGGCGCTGGCCCGTTACGCCGCCAGCGGCGTCGAGCTCATCGATGACGTGCCCAGGCCGGGGGCGGACGGTCATCTAGTGGCGTTTCTGCATCCCCGCAGCACGGGCGGCGTACTGATCGAGCTGGTTTCCGCAGGTCACTGAACCGGACGACTGCCGCCGGGGACGGTCAGTCGCCGCCAGATCGGCCGCGCGTCACCCGTTCGATACCGATATTCTCGATCAGCCAGTTCTGGTCCGCCGTGCGTACCAGCGTGAACGGCACCTGAAGCGTATCGCCCTGGATCACCATGTTCACATTGAGCTGCGTCGCCTCATCCCGCCGCCCGGCCACCAGCTCCTCACCGGCAAACGTGTAGTCGGTGTGACGGAGCACGGACGCGAAGATGAGCATCCTCTCGTCGATCTCCTTCTGACTCCACACCTGCGTGACGGGACCGTCGCGAGTCCCGAACAGCGACGCCATCGTGTCCAGGTCGTTCTGGTTCGTCGCACGGAGGAATCGCTCGACGGTCATGGCCGGTCCAACGGAGCTGTTCACGGCCGTCCGCTGCGTGGAGCTGGCGCAGGCGGACAGCAGGACCATTCCGAACAGGAGGCCGGCACGGCGAGCAGCGCTTAACCGCATGATAGTCATTCCGTTGAAGTGTGCGGGGGAGACGGTGAAAGGTGGCCCGGTGCAGCCGCGGGTGTCAAGCACGTGCAATCGCGGGATCGGCAGTGAGCCGCTCGAAACGTAGCTCGCGCGACTCGTCCGCCGTCACGAGCACCGTGTCACCATCCGCGAACTTCCCCTCCAGCAGCAGAATCGCGAGCGGGTTCTGCACGAGCCGCTGAATCGAGCGCTTGAGCGGCCGGGCGCCGAACGCCGGATCGTATCCGTCCTCGGCGATGATGCGCTCCGCTTCCGGCGTGAGCTGCAACGTGATATCGCGGTCGGCAAGCATTGCGCGGACGCGGTCCAGCTGAAGCTCCACAATGCGCTGCAGCTGCTCCTGCGCGAGCGGACGAAACACGACGATGTCATCGACGCGGTTCAGGAACTCGGGGCGGAACGCACGCCGCAGCTCCGCGAGCACGTGCGTCTCCACGTCCTGCCACTCGCCGGTGCCGGCGCGCTCGAGGATGAACTGGCTGCCGACGTTCGAGGTCATGATGATGACGCAGTTCCGGAAGTCGACGACCCGCCCCTGCGAGTCGGTCAGTCGGCCGTCATCGAGGATCTGGAGGAACAGGTTGAACACCTCCGGATGGCCCTTCTCTATCTCATCGAACAGCACGACGGAATAAGGGCGGCGGCGTACGGCTTCGGTGAGCTGACCGCCCTCCTCGTAACCGACGTATCCGGGCGGTGCGCCGATCAGTCGCGCGACCGCGTGCTTCTCCATGTACTCGGACATGTCGATCCGCACCATCGCCTGTTCGTCATCGAACAGGAACTCGGCGAGCGCGCGCGCAGTCTCCGTCTTGCCGACCCCCGTCGGACCCAGGAAGATGAAGCTGCCGATCGGACGGTTCGGATCCTGGAGCCCGGCACGGCTGCGGCGGACCGCGTTCGACACCGCAACGATCGCATCGTGCTGTCCGACGACGCGCGACCCGAGCTCATCCTCCAGATGCGTCAGACGCTGCTTCTCCGTCTCGAGCATGCGCGTCACCGGGATGCCCGTCCAGCGCGCGACGACATTCGCCACGTCCTCCGCATCCACCACTTCCTTCAGGAATTTGCCAGTCGACTGCAGCTCCGCCAGGCGAGCTTCCGCTTCCTCCAGCTCGCGCTCCGCCTTCGGCACCGCACCATACTGGATCTCGGCAGCGCGGGCGAGGTCGGCGGTACGGGTGACACGCTCCGCCTCGATCCGCAGCTCGTCGATCTGCGCCTTCAGCGCCCGTATACGCGCAATCTGATCCTTCTCTGCCTGCCACGTCGCCTTCATGGCGTTCGACTTCTCACGCAGCTGCGCCAGCTCCTCCTCGATGCGCTCGAGCCGTTCGACCGCACCGCGCTCCCTGTCGCTCTGGAGAGCGGTGCGCTCGATGTCGAGTTGCATGATGCGGCGCTGCACCTCGTCGATCTCCTGCGGCATCGAATCGATCTCGATACGCAGCCGCGACGCCGCCTCGTCGATCAGGTCAATCGCCTTGTCCGGCAGGAACCGGCCGCCGATATAGCGGTCGGACAGCTTCGCCGCCGCGACCAGCGCGCTGTCCATGATCTTCACACCATGATGCACCTCGTAGCGCTCCTTCAGCCCACGCAGAATCGCGATCGCCGCCTCGACGCTCGGCTCGCCGACATACACCGGCTGGAAGCGCCGCTCCAGTGCCGCGTCCTTTTCGATGTGCTTGCGATACTCATCGAGCGTCGTCGCGCCGACCACGCGCAGCTCACCGCGCGCCAACGCCGGCTTCAGCATGTTGCCCGCGTCCATTGCACCCTCGGCGGCTCCTGCACCGACGATCGTGTGCATCTCGTCAATGAACACCACGTAACGGCCTTCCGCTTCCGTGAGCTCCTTCAACACCGACTTCAACCGCTCCTCGAACTCGCCCCGATACTTCGCACCGGCAACCATCGCAGAGATATCGAGCTGCACCAGCCGCTTCTCCTTCAGCGATTCCGGCACATCTCCGCTCACGATCCGCTGCGCGAGACCCTCCACGATCGCCGTCTTGCCAACGCCCGGCTCTCCGATCAGGACGGGATTGTTCTTGGTGCGACGACTCAGCACCTGTACCACGCGACGGATCTCCTCGTCACGACCAATCACGGGGTCCAGCTTGCCGCGTCGCGCGATCTCCGTCAGATCCTTCGTGAACCGCTCCAACGCCCGGTACTTCTGCTCCGGACTCTGGTCCGTGACACGATGCGACCCGCGCACCGCCTCCAGCGCCTCACGCAGCGAATCCTCCGTCGCACCCTGATGCTTCAGCAGATCGCCCGCCGTCGATCCCTTCTGCGCAGCGATCGCCAGAAGCAGATGCTCGGTCGACGTGTACTCGTCCTTCAGCTCGCGCGCGATCCGTTCCGAGCCGTCGAAGATCTGGTTCAGCTCTCGACTCACGTTCGGCGTCGCACCGCCGGTCTGCTTCGGCAGGCGGTCCAGCACCGCACCCAGCGCCTCGCGCAGGCGTGCGATGTTCACCCCGACCTTCTGCAGCACAGGAACGACGACCGTCTCCTCCTGATCCAGCAGAGCGTTCAGCAGATGCACGTCCTCCAGCGCCGGATTGCCACGCTGCCTCCCGTCCTGCAGGGACGCCTGGATGGCTTCTGCCGCCTTGATCGTCAGTCGCTCGTGGTTCAACACATCAGCCTCGCTCATCGATGGAATCCGCAGCTCCGTACGGGCAACGCGCGTGCCCGTTGCGTCTGCCGAATCGGCAGCGACTCCGCATCCACCTCTACCGCTGCCGCCGCTTACATGCCAGAATGCGGTCATGAAACGGATCCTGCTTGCAGTGATGCTCCTGATCGTGGCCTGTGAAGGCGAGGAGAACGCGCTCGGTCCCGATGACGCGCAGTTCATCGAGACCGTGGTAGCGCTGCGCCACGCCGCGATGACGGCGGGCAGGGACACGGCCCACTTCGAGCAGCTGCGCGATTCGGTGCTCGAGTCACAGGGCGTGACCGCGGAGGACCTGCGCACTTACGTGGAGACCACCAGCGCAGATCTGGAGTACATGGCGATGATCTGGGATTCGATCAGCGCCCGACTCTCGGAGCCGGTACCACAGTGATGACCGGGAGGGCGGCGCGATGGCGTGGGCGGTCGGTGCCGATTCTGGCTCTGCTGGCGCTCGGCTGTGTGGGAGACCGCGAGCGGCCGGGCGGACCGCTGGACCCCGGCGGGAGCGCCAGATTGAGCGTCCGCCTGCTGGCACCCGAGACCGGCGCCACGGTCCTGACAGGTGTCGATATCACGGTGCGGGTGGAAGCGCGGGACCTCAACGCGCTGTATCTGGACGGGGTCGGCTTCGTGGCCCGCAGGCTGAGCGAGGGCGCGCCTGTCGTGGACTCTGCGGCCGTCCGCTTTCCGTCCCGGAGCGACAGCACGCACGAATTCATGCTGCGCATCCCGAACAGTTTTCAGACGAACACGCAGGTGGACATTTACGGCATTGCGTATGGCGTTCGCGGAGCGAACGAGCTGTCGGAACCGGTGCATGTGACGGTGGTGCAGTGTACGGATCCGGTGTGCGAGTGAGGTTCGGGTGGCGTGGAGATTGCACTGAGGGAGAGCGGACCGGCCGTACCCCGCGGCCGCCGACCGGAGTGCCGTACATGCTGGAACTGAGCCATATTCACAACGACTGTGTCGGCAACTGGCGCCTCGTGGGCCCCAGTGACCGGCGCCGGATCCGCTGTGACCGGTGCTGCGCCGAGCACGATGCAACGCCGGAACATCGTCTGGCAGCGATCGACGAGAACTATGCCGGTATCTATCTGCGGCGGCTTGCGGCCGAAGGTGCCACGCATCTGAGCAGCGACCGGGACTGAATCAGTCCCGGTGCGGCTGCAGTCCGCTCATCGTTACTCCCATTCGATCGTTGCAGGCGGCTTCGAGCTGATGTCGTAGCACACGCGGTTCACGCCATCGACCTCATTGATGATGCGTGACGACATCCTGCCGAGCACATCGGGCGGAAACGGATACCAGTCCGCCGTCATGCCGTCGCGACTCGTTACCGCACGCAGCGCAACCACATTGTCGTACGTGCGCGCATCTCCCATCACGCCGACACTGCGGACGGGCAGCAGCACGGCGAACGCCTGCCAGATGTCATCGTAGAGGTCGGCTGCGCGGATCTCTTCGAGATAGATGGCGTCGGCTTCGCGAAGCACGGCGAGCCGGTCCTCGCTGACGGCGCCGAGCACGCGAATGGCAAGACCCGGGCCGGGGAACGGGTGGCGCCCGACCAGCTCCTCGGGCAGACCGAGCTCGCGGCCGACCTGACGGACCTCATCCTTGAACAGCTCGCGCAGCGGCTCGATCAGCTCGAAGCCGAGGTCCTCGGGCAGGCCCCCGACGTTGTGATGCGTCTTGATGACGGCGGAAGGACCGCGCACGGACCGCGACTCGATGACATCCGGATAGAGCGTTCCCTGCACCAGGAACTTCGCGTCCCGACCGGCGTCGTCGGCGGCGCGCTCGAAAACGCGGATGAACGTCTCACCGATGCGGCGTCGCTTCTCCTCCGGCTCCTCCACACCTTCGAGCCGCTCCAGGAACTGCCTGCGGGCGTCCACGACGACGAGATGCGCGCCGAGGTGCCGACGGAACGCGCGCTCGACACCCTCGCGTTCGTTCTTCCTGAGGAGACCGTTGTCGACGAAAATGCACGTGAGCTGGTCACCGATCGCGCGGTGCACGAGCGCCGCAGCGACCGACGAGTCGACGCCGCCGGACAGGCCGCAAATCACGTGTGCATCGCCGGCCTGCTCGCGGATGCGCGCGATGTGATCGTCGATGAACGAACCCGCCGTCCATGTCGGTTCACATCCGCAGATGCGAAACGTGAAGTTCGAGAGCAGCTCGTCACCGCGCGGGGTGTGCGCGACTTCCGGATGGAACTGGACGCCGAAGACGGGCGCACCTGTGCGCCGGAATGCTGCTACGGGCAGGTCACGCGTCGATGCGAGCACTTCGAAGCCGGGCGGCGGCTGATCGACATGGTCGCCGTGACTCGCCCAGACCGTGATCGCCTCGGCGGAATCGAAGCCGTGGAACAGGTCACCGCCGTTCGCAAGGGTGAGCTCCGCACGGCCGTACTCGCGTTTGCCGGGAACCACCTGCGCGCCCGCGGCCTGCGCGATGAGCTGCATGCCATAGCAGATGCCGAGCACCGGTACGCCCAGCTCGAGGATCGCGGAGTCGAACGGCGGCGCATCGGCGCCATACACCGACGATGGGCCACCGGACAGCACGACGCCGCGCGGAGCGAACTCGCGGATCCATTCGACGGTGACGGTCGGTGGGTGGATCTCACAGTACACGCGCTCCTCGCGTATGCGGCGAGCGATGAGCTGAGTGAACTGTGAGCCGTAGTCGAGTATGAGTATCCTGTTTTCCATGCCTGGCATATCTATCCGGGTAGCTCTTCCTCGCCGCGCACGAGATCGTCGTACGTTTCGCGGCGGCGGGCGAGTCGGTGTTCGTTGCCGGCGACAATGACTTCCGCGGGGCGCGGCCGCGCATTGTACGTCGACGCCATGGAGAAACCGTACGCTCCGGTCGTTCCGATCGCGAGCAGCTCGCCGGGCTCCACTCGCGGGACAGGGCGGTCGAGCGCGAGGAAATCGCCGCTCTCGCAGATCGGTCCGACGACATCGACGGAGATCATCTCGCGACCGGGTGTACGCACCGCAGGCTCGACTCGGTGATAGCTCGAGTAGTGACTCGGGCGGAGCAGGTCATTCATGCCGGCATCCGTTATGACAAACGTCTTGCCGCCCATGTGCTTCATGAACAGCACGCGCGTCGGCAGGACGCCCGCAGGCCCGACGATGTACCGGCCCGGCTCGAATACGGTTCTGAGTCCTGACGCCTCGAGCAGCGGTACGAGTCCGGCTGCGAAGTCGGCCGGATCGGGGCCGCTCTCCTCGTCATAACTGACGCCGAAACCGCCGCCGACATCGATGAACTCGAGGTTGATGCCGCTGGTGCGCAGTCGGCCGACCAGCTCCAGCACCCGTGTGACGGCGAGGCGGTATGGTTGCACATCGAGGATCTGGCTGCCGATGTGCACGTCGACGCCGCGGAGCAGGATGCCCGGCATGCGCGCCGCTTCGTGGTAGAGCCGTTCCGCTTCTTCGTATGGAATCCCGAACTTCGTCTGCTTGTGACCGGTCGCCGTGTAGTGGTGCGGCGTCGCCGTCTCGACATCGGGATTCACGCGTATTGCGATCGGCGCGCGCACATTCATTGTCGTCGCGAGCCCCGACAGCATTTTGAGCTCACCTTCGCTCTCGACATTGAACGCGTAGATACCCGCATCGAGCGCGGCCGCGAGCTCCGTTATCGTCTTGCCGACGCCGCTGAACACGATGCGTTCGGTGGGTATCCCGGCGAGACGCGCGCGATGCAGCTCGCCGCCGCTCACGATGTCCGCACCGGCGCCTGCACCGGCGAGCAGCCGCAGCACGCCCAGATTGCCGTTCGCCTTGACCGAATATGCGATCAGCGGATCCAGTGCGGCGAACGCACCGGTAAACGCGCGGTAGCGGTCCAGGATGGCGTTCTCGCTGTATACGTACAGCGGAGTGCCGTAGTCGGCGACGAGCTGTTCCGCGGACACGCCCTCACAGTGCAGCACGCCCTCACGGTACTCGAACAGGTCGGTCATCTGCGCGCGGCTCAGTATGCTCGCGCCCATACCGCCTCCTCCTGAGCCGGACTGCCGCACACAGCGCAGCGCTTCGGTGCCTGCTGTGAGCGGAACTCCTCGGAAGGAAGCACGCGTATAGTCGCCTTCGTTTCCGTCTTCACCCTCTCCTCGCACTCGGGCGAGCCGCACCAGCCGGCGTAGACGAAGCCGCCGTCGCCCTCGATGATCTCGCGCAGGCGATCGTACTCCTCGATGCCGCGATGCGAGTTCGCTTCGCGCCGCTCGACCGCACGCTGCAGGAGGAATCGCTGGTATTCGTCGAGACGCCTCGGGATAGTGGTGATCGCGACCGTCTCCTCCATCGCCTCCTTGCGCTCACCGCCCGGCCACTCCGTACGCATCACCGTCATCACCTTCTTTGCGGCCACGTCGCGCGGGCCGATCTCGATGCGCATCGGCACACCCTTCCGCTCCCACTCGTAGTATTTCGGCCCCGGCTTCATCGTGTCGCGGGCGTCGATGTGCACGCGCACCTTCTCGGCCCGCAGCGCATTCGCGACGAACTCGGCCTTCTCGAGGACCATCGCGCGTTCCTCATCCTTGCGATAGATCGGAATGATGACCACCTGGATGGGTGCGATGCGCGGCGGCAGAATCAGGCCGCTGTCATCGCCGTGCGACATTATCATCCCGCCGACCATGCGCGTCGATGTGCCCCATGAGGTGTTCCAGGCGTATTCCTCCTGACCGCTCTCCGCCTGGAACTTCAGGTCGAACTGTCGTGCGAAGTTCTGGCCCAGCATGTGTGAAGTGCCGCTCTGGAGTGCGCGATTGTCCTGCATCAGAGCTTCAAGGGCATACGTCCGGTCGGCCCCCGGGAAACGCTCGGCGGGCGATTTCCGGCCGGTAATCACTCCGAGCGCCAGCCACTCATCCTGGAACTCACGGTAGACACCGAGCATGCGCACTGCCTCTTCCTCCGCTTCCGCTTCGGTGGCATGCGCTGTATGGCCCTCCTGCCAGAGAAACTCGGACGTGCGCAGGAACATGCGCGTACGCATTTCCCAGCGCACGACGTTCGCCCACTGGTTGATCAGCAGTGGCAGGTCGCGGTAGCTCTGCACCCACCTCGAGAACGCATCGTAGATGATCGTTTCCGATGTAGGACGTACGACGAGCGGCTCCTCCAGCTTCGATTCCGGGTCGGGCACTAGCGTGCCATCAGCACCCTTGATCAGTCGCGTATGCGTTACCAGCGCCATCTCCTTCGCGAATCCCTGGACATGCTCCGCTTCGCGAGTGATGAAGCTCAGCGGAATGAACAGCGGGAAGTACGCGTTCTGGTGACCGGTCGCCTTGAACATGTCGTCGAGCGCGCGCTGCATGTTCTCCCAGATGCCGTAGCCGTACGGCCGGATGATCATGCTGCCGCGCACGGGCGAATAGTCCGCCAGCTCTGCCCGCTGCACGATCTCATTGTACCAGGCCGAGAAATCGGCTGCTCTGGTGGTCAGCGCTTTGTCGTCCGCCATGTACCTTCTTCCAACGGTTGCGGGGCAGCGGTCAGCGGCCCCTGATCATTTTCCAGATGGTCGCGAGCAGTCCCGGCAGCACGATGATCGCCGTGAGCACGAGCCACGTCCGGATGAACGGCAGACCGGCGCGCGTCAGCAGCCAGGCGACGAGCGCTGCGCCGCCGAGTGCGATGATGATGCCGGCGGCGAGGAATCCTGCCGTGTACAGAGTCGCACGGCGGACGATCTGCCGCCGTGCGTCGGCGTGTTCATCGCGTCGTGTCACGGCCGCACGGACGCAGGTTCAGCCAGCAGCTCGTCGAGCTGCACATCCTCCTGCGCACCGGTGCCCATGCTCCTCACGGTAGCCGCACCGCGTGCGACCTCGTCCGGACCGAGCAGGATGACACGGCCCGCGCCGCGCGCGTCCGCTTCCTTCAGCTGCTTCCCCACCGCCGCCGACCGGAGCGAGTACAGCACGGACTCACCGCGTGCGCGGAGTGTGCTCGCGATCTGCAGCAGCAGCGGACGCTCCGCTTCCGACATCGCGACGATGAACGTGTCGACGGCCGGCCGGGTGTCCGGCAGCAGATCACGATCGCGCAGCAATTCGGCGAGGACGACATCGCCCATGCCGAAGCCGGCCGCGGGCAGGTCCGCACTGCTGACGGAGGCAAGAAGCCGATCGTAGCGGCCGCCGCCGCAGATCGCTCGCAGCTCACCCTTTCGATCGAAGATCTCAAACACGGTGCCCGTGTAGTATGCGAGTCCACGTACGATCGCCGGGTCGAAGCGCACGAACTCCGCGAGCCCGAGCGCCGCAAGCCGTTCCTCGTAGACCTGAAGGCGATCGATTTCGCGGAGCACGTCGTCATTGCCCGCATGCGCAGCTCGCAGCTCGCTCAGCCCGTTCGACTGCGCCGCGCCGGACACGGCCGCAGCGGAGGTGAACAGCTCGAGAACAGTATTGACGGCTGCGTCATCGAGATCGGCCTCTTCGGCGAGACGTGCGCGCGTGCGCTCGATACTGTCACGCCCGAACTTGTCGATCACGGTGTACGCGGCAACCAGTCGCTCACGCCGGACGCCGGCATGGAGCAGCAGCGCCTCGAGCAGCCGGCGATCGTTGTACCGGGCGACGACATCCTCGGCGCCCAGGCCGAGCACGCGCAGCGCATCGAGCGCGACGGCGAGCACTTCCGCATCCGCGGCAATGTCATCCTCGCCGATGATGTCGACGTTCCACTGATAATGCTCGCGCAGGCGCCCGCGCTGCGTGCGTTCGTAGCGGAAGAGCTGCGGCATCGAGAACCATCGGATCGGCTTCCGCAGCGACCCCGCCTTCGCGCCGACCATTCGCGCGAGTGTCGGCGTCATCTCCGGACGCAGCGCAACCGCGCGGCCGCCCTTGTCCTCGAAGTTGTATAGCTGACGCACGATCTCCTCGCCGCTCTTTTCGACGTACAGCTCCAGCTGCTCGAGAGGCGGGCCGTCGTACTCCTCGAAGCCGTATCGCCGCGCGACCTCGCGCCAGGCACTCATGATATGTGAGCGAACGGCCAGATCGGACGGATAGAAGTCGCGGAACCCCGGAAGGGAAACATGGTTCGTCATCGCGCGAAACTAGGCGATTCGCTTGGGGCGCGGCAAGGCTGCGTCGCACACTGGTGAACGCGTTGCCGCGGGTGCCCGCCCCGGGGGCGGCCACGGTACTGTGGCGCGGGCGAGCGGGACGGCGGGCCGACGGGTGGCCAGCTAGGGCGCCTGCGGGGGGCGCGGGCGGCCCTGCCCCCTGTCGGACGCGGAACCCATTCTGCAATTCGGCTCATGCGCGCATTGTCGAGTCCCACGCCATGGTCGCACTGGAAGGCCGCGGCGCTGCACTGCGCATCCGGGGTGATGACCCCAGGCAGCGCCCGGCGCCGATGCCGTGGGCGGTCACATGCGCAGTTGGGTCAATTTGCAGAATGGGTTCCGCGTCCGACTGGTGGTCAGAGGAAGGCGGGCCGCTGAATGACGATATCGCTTCCATCCATACATAATCCCAGCGCCGCCAGGGCATCGCCAACCGTATGGAACGATCCCGTGACGACCACGGATCCGCCGCCTTCGAGCGCGAGCGCATGAACGCGTTCCAGCGCCTCGGTGAATGACATCCGTATCTCCGCATGTGCGGAGGGCGCGGCGGCAAGCGCATCTGCCGGGTCCCAGCTGCGGTCCGCCGGCGCCGTCGGGGGTGACGTGAGCACCACGTGCTCGACCGCCTCGTGCAGCGGCGCGAGCATGTTGCGCCAGTCCTTGTCACCGAGCACGCCCACGAGCGCCGTGACGGGACGCGGGAACGGGAGCGTGCCGATCGCCGCGACGAGTGCCTCGACACCCGCGACATTGTGGGCCACATCGAAGATCCATGTGACGTCGCCGGCGCGCTCCACCTGGAGCCTGCCGGGCCATCGCACTCGCGCGATGCCTTGCACCACCGCATCGGCATCAGGTCTCAGCCCGCTCGCGACATCGAGCGCGTGTACGGCGAGGGCGGCGTTCAGCGCCTGATGGCGCCCGGCCAGCGGCGTACGCAGGTGCAGCTCGCCCCATCCCGTCGCGTCGAGCGTGAACTCCGTGCCATCGACTGCTGTCGCTACATCGCGCACATCGCTGCCGGCGACTCCCCGCAGCGGCGCGCCCGCCGTCTGCGCCGCCGCCCGGAAGATCTCCGCCGCATCACCCTCCATCTCGCCCGTAACCACAGGCACGCCCGCCTTGATGATGCCAGCCTTCTCGCGGGCTACCGCGTCGATCGTCGGACCGAGCAGCTGCACGTGGTCCAGCGATACGTTCGTCAGCACTGTGACATCCGGCTCGATGACATTCGTGGCATCGAGCCTGCCTCCGAGCCCGACCTCCACGACGGCCACATCCACACCCGCTTCGGCCAGCGCGAGGAATGCTAGCGCCGTAGTCGCCTCGAAGAACGATGGATCCTCACTGCGAACGGCCGGCCACAGCCGCTCGGCGGCATCCAGTAGCGCAGCCTCCCTGATGGCCGCACCGTCGATCCGGACACGCTCGCGAAACGTGCACAGGTGCGGCGACGAGTAGAGCCCCACACGGTGACCGGAGTGCCTGAGCACTGCATCGACATGCGCAGCGACGGAGCCCTTGCCATTGGTACCACCGACGTGGACCGTCCGGAACGAGCGGTGCGGATCGCCGACGGACGCGAGCAGGCGCTGCGTCCGTTCCAGCCCCCATCGGATACCTCCGGTGAGGCGCGGGAAGAGCTCGGCGACGAGCGCGTCGTATGTGAGGGGTGACAAGACCGGTGGGACGGCTACGCCGCCCCCGTGCCGTTCGCCTGCTCCGCGGTCACGGGCAGTCCGAGCATGTGACGCAGCACGCGCGCGACCTCGTATTTCATCTCGCGCCGATCGACAATGAAGTCGATCATGCCGTGCTCGAGCAGGAACTCCGAGCGCTGGAAACCTTCGGGCAGCTCCTGTTTGATCGTCTGCTCTATGACACGCGGCCCCGCGAAGCCGATCAGCGCGTTCGGCTCCGCGAGATTGACGTCGCCGAGCATCGCGTACGACGCAGTCACGCCACCGGTCGTCGGGTCCGTCAGCACCGACACGTACGGGATGCCCGCCTCGTGCAGCTGCGCCAGCGCGACCGAAGTCTTCGCCATCTGCATGAGTGACAGGATGCCCTCCATCATGCGCGCGCCGCCCGACGCGCTCACGATGATGAGCGGGCGCCGTTCAGCGAGCGCGAAGCGCGCCAGGCGCGCGATCTTTTCGCCCACGACCGAGCCCATGCTGCCGCCAATGAACGCGAAGTCCATGACGGCCAGGCAGACGGGAATCGTGTCCAGCTCGCCGGACACAGCACGCACTGCGTCCCCGCCGCCCGCCTTCTTCTCCGCCGCCACCAGCCGCTGCGGGTACGGCTTCAGATCGACGAAATCGAGCGGGTCGCCGCTGCGCAGATCGGCCGAATGTTCCTCGTACTCGTCATCGATGAACAGCCGGATGTAGTCCTCGGCCGAGATGCGGTTGTGGAAGCCGCACGCCGGACACACGAACATGTTCTGCTCCAGGCGCGCTCGATACAGGATCTCTCCGCATCGCGGGCACTTGTCGAACACGTCCGATGGCAGGTCCCGGCGCTCGCCGGCGCTCAGCTTCTGCTTTGGCTTCCTGAACCACGACATATCAGATCCTTCCCTGCTCGAGTGCCACGCGCTGCGCCACGCCGAGCGCAATATACGTCGCCAGCAGGAATGAGCCGCCGTAACTCACGAACGGCAGCGG
>DATABQ010000239.1:0-1794 GCA_036259495.1 Longimicrobiales bacterium
TCGCGGTATTCGGTGGGCTCGCGCTCGTGCTCGCCGCCGTCGGGATCTACGGCGTCATCGCATACTCGGTGCGACAGCGCACACAGGAGATCGGCGTGCGCATGGCGCTCGGCGCGGACGCGGGCGACGTGCTGCGCATCGTCGCCGGCAGCGGCATGAAGCTCGTCGCGATCGGCATCGCAGTCGGCACAGCCGGCGCGCTCATCCTGAGCCGCATCCTTGCCAGCCAGCTCTACGGCATCACGCCGACCGATCCCGTCGCGTTCGCAGCATCGATCGCATTCCTCACCGCCATCGGGCTCCTCGCGACGTGCATTCCCGCGGTCCGCGCGATCCGCGTGCCTCCGATGACCGCGCTGCGGCCGGAGTAATCCGGCGAGTCACTCCGCCGTGACGCCTCAGCGCTGCATGCCGGGCAGGTCCTGCGCGGGCCTGTCCGTCCACCACCAGTAGACCGGCCCCTCGCGCTGCTCCGGATACACTTCGGCGAGCGTATCACCGTCGTAGAGCCGGCCGTTCTTCATCACGGACTCGACCGAGTTCGTGTTGCGAATGTCATCGAGCGGATTGCGCGTGAGGATGACCAGGTCCGCGAGCTTTCCCGCCTCGATCGAACCGAGGTCATCCGCGTAGCCGATCGCGTCCGCGCCATGCAGCGTCGCGGCGCGCAGGAGCTGGTGCGGCTCCATGCCGCCGGACGCGAGCGCCCACATCTCCCAGTGGAAGCCGAGGCCGTCGAGCTGACCGTGTCCGCCGATGCCGACACGGCCGCCCGCGTCGGCAAGGCGTGCGGCGAAGCGCGCGTGATCGGTGAACACGTGCTCCTCCGGAAGCGACCACTGACTGCGCCGGCGCGTGACCCGGTCGATCTCGTCGTGCGGCGTGAAGCGGCGCAGCTTCGCATCGCCGTGAACATCCTCCGTCTGATAGAACCAGTTCTCGCCAGCCGGCCCGCCGTACGCCACGAGCAGCGTGGGCGTGTACGTGACGCCGGTAGCGACCATCAGATCGACGAGATCGCCGTACAGCGGATGTGCGATCCAGTTGTGCTCGTGACCCGGATAGCCGTCGAGATTCTGTGTCAGCTCGAGTCGGAAATCGAGCGAAGCCTCCGTTGTCGGCATCAGCTCGAGCTCGCGCGCCGCCATCAGGATGAGCTGCCGCTGCTTGCGGTTGCCGGCGGTATACTGCTTCACCGTCGTCGTGCCGAAGTACTCCTTGTAACGACGCATGATCGTGCGCGCGTCCTCGAGCGTGCGGATGCCGTCGTCGTTCGTGATCGACGGTCCCGTGGAGAACATGCGCGGTCCGACGATATCGCCGGTCTCGACCAGGTCGCCGTACGAGAGCACGTCGGTGAGCGTGGTCTGCGGATCGCGCGTCGTCGTGACGCCGTATGCGAGATTGACGGCGAGGGCCCATTGGTCGCGGCGGTGCACGCCCCACACCGGCGCCATGTGCGCGTGTACGTCGACGAATCCCGGCACGATCGTCCGGCCCGCCACATCGATGATCTCTGCACCATCGGGGACGTCGACGCTTCCCTGTGCGCCGACTGCGATGATGCGATGATCGCGCACGACGATGTCGGCGTTCTCGATCACCTCGTCGCCACGCATCGTGATCGTGCGCGCGCCGCGGAGCACCAGCGTCCCCCGCGGCCGATCGCGTCGTGCGACTACCGCGATGCGCTGCGAGACCGGCGCGATGGAATCGCCGCGCAGACCCGCCCGGACATCGTACGTGAAGTGGACGTTGCCGAGCGACCAGTGCGCAGTGCTGCCATCCGCCGAC
>DATABQ010000240.1:0-2219 GCA_036259495.1 Longimicrobiales bacterium
GCCGACGGTTGTCCTGCGGCCGCCGGATCGTGGACGTGATGATGCGCGCCCGGTGCGCACCCGCGCGTTCGAGCAGTTCCAGCTGCGATGCGTCACCGCGCAGGCACGTGATGTCCGCATCGCGCAGCCGCTGAATGACCACCGGATCATCGTCGATCACCACGACGTCGTGGCCCATTCCCAGGATCGTCTCGAGCAGTGGCATGCCGGTCGATCCGGAGCCGAGGATCAGGACGTGTCCTTCCGGCGCTTCCTTCCGGTCCGCCTTCCGGCGCTGCGGCACGAATCGGGTCGGGCGCTGGCGCAGCACCCACCACGCCACCCGCTCCGCCGTGAGGAACGGCGTCAGGAGCATCGTGATCAGCGTAACGAGGGCGATCACCGTGAACACGCCCTGTTCGATCTGTTCGGCCAGCAGCCCGAACAGTCCGATCACGAGCGACAGCTCACTCGTCTGAGCCAGCAGCAGACCGCTCTCGATTGCAGGGCGGCTCGACATGCCGGCTCGTTCCGCGACCAGCGTCACGAGCGGCGGTGTCACCCCGATTACGACGATCGAGAAGATGAGCGCGTGGACGAGCTGACTGCCCGTGGGGATGCCGATCAGTGCGCCCAGCGCCAGGAAGAAGAGGGCGGAGAAGAACTCGGAAATCGAGCCGAGCAGCGTGCGCGCCATGCCGCTCAGCGGGTAGCGCGACAGCGCGACGCCGGCGAGGAATGCACCCGTTACGACCGGCAGTCCGAGCAGGTCGGCGAGTCCGACGAACCCGAACAGCACCGCGAGGAGGACGAGCAGCATGACCTCCTCTTCGTCATCCAGCCGTTCGAGTGTCGGCGCGACCCACGTGAGCATCGCATACGCGAGAGCCGCGAGTGCGATCGTCGCGGCGACACCGGTCAGGACCGCCACCAGTCCACTGTCCAGCTCCGTCACCACCGGCACCAGCAGCAGCACCAGCAGGTCCTGAAGCAGCAGCACGCCGAGGACGAGGCGGCCGAACGGCTCGAAGAGCTGACGTCGCCGCTGGAGCAGCCGGACCACGACGAGTGTCGAGCTGCCCGCGAGCGCGAGCGCCAGGTAGATGGCGGGGACTGCGGCGTAGCCGAGCAGGAGCGCCGTGGCGACGCCGGCGCCGCCGAGCAGCGTGAACTGCAGAATGCCGACCTGCCCCGCGATCAGGCGCTGTTTCCGCGTCCGCTTCGGATTCAGCTCGATGCCGGTCACGAACAGCAGCAGGATCGTGCCGAGCACGAGCGTATCCGTGAGCAGCTCCTCCGGCAGCAGCCCCGTCACGGCGATGAGCACGCCGGTCACCAGCAGGACCGGGACGGAATGCACGCCGAGCAGATGCGCGATGCCGTAGGCCGCCGCGGCGGCGAACAGCAGGATCGCAATGCCGGTCATCAGTCGAGCACTCCCGCCGAGCGCAGCAGCTGCGCGAGCTGCCGCGTCCCGTCGTACTTGGACACCATCAGGTGGTCGATGCCGATGTCGCGCAGCTCCTGCATCACCTCCTCATCGAACGCGTGAATGCAGGCGCGCACGCCGGCGCGCTGGCAGCGGTACGCAAGCAGATTGTTGCTGTCCTCGATCTGGAGTGCCGATACAACGAGCCGTGCCTCCAGGAACTGTGCTTCCTCCAGCACGCTGTAGTCGTCGATGCCGCCGAGGAGCGGTATCGCCGGCACTGCCGCGAGCTTCTGCACATCCGTATCAATGGCAACCACCGTGAACCCGCGGGCCGCGATCTCGTCGACGAGCCTGAGCCCGAGCGAGTTCATGCCGATGACGATGATGTGCCCGCTCAGCGCGTCGACGTCCGAGTCCGCTTCCTCGAAACGCTCCGCCCCGAACGCCCGCAGAATACGGCCTCCCCGCAGTCGCTCCAGCAGAGTGTCAGAGAACACCACGAGATAGGAGCACACGCTGATCGTGATGAAACCTGCGAGCGTGATGACCGAGAGCATCGTCTGATCGATGACGCCCGTCGAGAATGCGAGCGCGGCCAGGATGAACGAGAACTCGCTCATCTGCGCGAGGAGCATGCTGGTGGTGAACGACGTCCGCACATCGCAGCGGAGCCGCGTCAGCGTGAACAGCACCACGGCCGGCTTTACAGTGAGAGTGACGATCACGAGTGCGAGCACCAGAGGCCACTGCTCCAGCGCGGCGATGGGCCGCATCTGCACTCCGAGCGTGACGAAGAAGGCCGCGAGAA
>DATABQ010000241.1:0-3313 GCA_036259495.1 Longimicrobiales bacterium
GCTGCTGCCCGTGCAGCAGATCGTGCCTGCCATATCGCCGCCGGCGTCAGCAGACACCACGCGTGCGGCACAGCCGCTCTCCACTGAGTCGCTGCGTGCCATCGAGGCGGAGCTCTCGTACTGGATGCCCGAGCACGCGCACCGCGTGCAATGGGTGCTGCCCGCAGCGATCGAGCGCGCGGCATCAGGATCCGCGGCACTGCAGATCAGTGTGCGTGATCTGTCCGTGCGTGACTTCCTGCGCGCCAGGCTCGAGCGAATCGGCGATCCACTCTACGGCGATCTGCGACGACTCGCCGCCGTCACGGATGCGCGCCTCGCCTTCCTGCCGATCGGCGCCGTCTGGATCCCCGAAACCGCCGGGTCGGGACGCGTGCACATCGCCGCCGCACTCATCGACACGGTCGGCGGTCGCGTTCTCTGGTACGGCGTCGCCGCCAGCAGTGTAGGTGCGAGCGATGACCCCGGTGTAGCGGCATCGGCCGCGCGCGCACTCGCAGTGCAGGTGCCGCGATGAGTGACGCGCAGTATTCGATCCGGACGCACGGCATCAGGTCGCGACTGGTGCGCTGGGCGCAGGTGCTCGCCATGTTGCTCGTCGTCAGCGGCTGCGACAGGATCTGGCCCGAGCGTGCGGACCTCACATTGCCCGATACGGCCGTGGTCGAATCGTACTACGCGCGCCATGGCTTCGATGCGGAGTTCCGCTACAGCGGCAACGTTCTCGAGATTGTGGTACAGCAGCCGGCGGACCAGCTCCGTCGCGGCGGTGCGTTATGGGCGCGCGTCGGGCCCTACATCTACGTCTTCGCACCCGCGACGCGTGACCTGATGGAGCAGCACCACGGCATCGCGGGTGTGCGTGCGATCACGATGGTCGGTGATGTCGAAGTCGCCAGAGCCATGCTCGTGCGTGACGAGCTGAACGAGGTGACGTGGCCGCGCGCGATCAATATCCTCGCCGCCGCGCTCGAGCGGGGCACCGAGCGCCCGTCCACCATGGATGCGCTGGCGCGCTTCGGCGAGGAGCATACGACGTTCGAGTACAACCCAGACTATGTCCCGCCGCGGGAGCGGGCCGGAACGTGACTCGCATGCTCACAGCGAACTGGCACGCTCGAGTGAACTGGCACCCGCGCGCGAACTGGCACGCCCGAGCAAGCTGGCACGCTCGAGGCGAGCTGGCACGCGGGATGAGCTCACACGAGGAAGGAAGCACATGAGCACGGCAGTAACGTTGATCCCCGGAGATGGCATCGGGCCGTCGATCACCGAGGCGACGGTGAAGGTCCTGGAGGCAGCGGGCGCGGACGTGGAATGGGATGAACGCCTGGCAGGCGTTGCGGCTGTGGATACGCACCACACGCCGATCCCGGAGGAAACGCTCGAGAGCATCCGCCGCACACACGTATCGCTCAAGGGGCCGCTGACGACGCCCGTTGGTACCGGATTCCGCTCGATCAACGTCGCACTACGGAAGGAGTTCGACCTGTACGCGAACGTGCGACCCGCACTGACGCTCCAGACGGGCGGGCGCTACGAGGACATCGATCTGGTACTGATCCGCGAGAACACCGAAGGGCTGTACGTCGGGGTCGAGCACTACATCGGCATGGGCGACGATCCGCGTGCGGCGGCGGAGTCCGTCATGATCATTACGCGGTTCGGCGCCGAGCGCATCGTGCGCTACGCGTTCGAGTACGCGGTATCACACGGCCGGAAGAAGGTCACGCTCGCGCACAAGGCGAACATCCTGAAGTACACTCAGGGACTGTTCCTCGATGTCGGTCGCGAGATCGCGAGGGAGTACGAGGGCCGCGTGGAGTTCGAGGATCGCATCATCGATGCGACCGCAATGCTTCTCGTGCTGAATCCGTACCAGTTCGATGTGCTGGTCATGGAGAACATGTTCGGCGATATCCTGAGCGATCAGATGGCCGGACTGGTCGGCGGACTCGGCATGGCACCCGGAGGCAACATCGGCAAGGACGCGGCGATCTTCGAGCCGGTGCACGGCTCCGCGCCGGACATCGCTGGCCGCGGGATCGCGAACCCGACCGCAATGCTGCTCGCGGGCTGTATGCTGATGGAGCATCTCGGCCAGCACGAGGTGTCATCGCGCATTCGCGATTCGATACGTCGCACGCTCGAAGCGCGGGAGACTGTGACACCGGATGTCGGCGGAAGCGCGCGCACCGAGGAATACGCCGAGGCCGTTATCGCGAATCTGACGTAGCCGGATTCAGGAGTGGGTGAACTCAGGCCGCGCGCAGATCGTCTTCCGTCGTGATGGTGCCGTCCTCGAGATTGTAGTTGGGCAGACTCTGCGCACCGTCTGCCACTGCGGCGTCGTATTCCGGCTGGAACTTCGCCAGCGCGTCCTGAACACGTCCGACCAGGCTCGGACCGGGCACGAGCGGATTCAGGTAGGCGTGGATCACTGAAGCGCGCGGGCTCAGCGCCGTCGTCAGGTGCCAGACGATCGCCGATCCGAGGGGTGTACGCACAGCCACATCCTCCCGCCAGCACAGCTGCCTCGCGACGGACCTCGCGAAATGCAGCGCAGCGTGGCTGAACATCATCAGGCCGCGTTCCATCTGGACGAGTTGCGCAGGCACGACGCCGGCGCCGGCAACGTCGTTCAATGCGCTCGCGAGCGGGGCGTAGCCAGTGCGGTCGAAAGCAGGTCGGAGTCGCAGCCCCTCCAGCGACGGCTGGTCGCAGCAGAACCACACGTCCAGGCCCACTTCCACACGCACGTGTTCGCTGATGGTGTAGCCGGCGCCAGGCGTCAGTGTCGCCGCAACCTCGTTGACCAGCGGGTGGATCAGCACGTCGGCAATGATGTGCGACAGCCAACCCAGCGCATAGGCGCGTCCTGCGTCGGATTGCGCGCCCGCGAGCAGCGCACGCTGTACATCGCCGGTCCTGCGCCGGTGGACCAGGCGCGCGAGGGGAGTGCTCCCGCCAGGGAAGTTGCCCATGTCGGGACCGAGGCTGCCGTGCAGGAACGCGTTCACGGCGAGGTCGCTGTCCAGGTCGAACGGCGCGCCGGTGCCGGATCGCCAGCGGTCCAGCGTCTGGCGTGCGAGCAGGAGGTGTAGTGCGGGTTGCGGCATGATGATTCGATTCGGGTGATGCGCTCGATTTCGACGGCATTCTTCCGGAGACAGCGTCCGACCAGCCCGCGTCGTACTTCGCGGTACCGTGGCAGGCGTCATAGGGTTCCGCAACCCGTGCCGGATCCTCCCTTTCGCGGACCCTCCCGCCCTCCCTACTTTCCAGCCTGTTTTCGTGAGACTCAACAGCCGAT
>DATABQ010000242.1:0-8281 GCA_036259495.1 Longimicrobiales bacterium
GCAGCGCAAGCGCGTGAACTCCGTTCGGCATCGTGGCCGAGAAGAACAGCGTCTGCCGCTTTTCGGGGACGTACCGCATGATCGCTTCGATCTGCGGCCGAAAGCCCATGTCGAGCATGCGATCGGCTTCGTCGAGGATCAGCGTATCGACCTGGTCCAGCTTCACGTTGCCGCGCTCGAGGTGATCGAGCAGGCGACCCGGCGTCGCGACCAGTACATCGAAGCCCGCGCGCAGGTCACGGATCTGCGGACGCATCGGCATCCCGCCGACCACCACACCGCAGAAGAGCTCGGTGTACTTCGTCAGCGCCTTCGCATCCTCCATCACCTGGTCCGCCAGCTCCCGGGTGGGACACAGCACCAGCGTGTGGAGCCCTTCCTTGTGCAGCTGCTTCTCGAGCGACGGCAGCAGGAATCCCGCTGTCTTCCCCGTCCCGGTCTGGGCAATGCCGACCAGGTCGCGTCCTTCGCGCGCCGGCGCTATCGCTTTCGCCTGGATCGGTGTCGGTCTCTCCCAGCCCTGCTCCTTCACTGCCCGGCGGAGTGGCTCCGCCAGGTTCATCTCATCAAACGTCAAACGTCCTCCTGACATTGAACGGCCGCGACCCTCTGCCGCGCGCCTCGTGCGGGCCAGCCCAGTGCCGGCCTACGGCCTCCGTTCGCACCAGGAGGCCACCACATGGAAAAAGGTCAGTACGCCGGTTGGGGCGCACCGACCTCCTCAGCTACTGTAATCTACCGGTTTTCCGCGAAAAATCAAGGCGTGCCGGGTCACCATGGCGCGTGTCAGGGTCACCCGGGATGAAAACGGCCCCGATGGCAGAATCGCCGTCGGGGCCGCTCTGTCCGTCCACACGCCAGGTTCAAGGCGTGCTCCCGACCAGCACGACGGAGCTGCTGAGGCGCCACGTCAGCGTACGCGCGTCGCTGAGGACGAACGGATTGGAAACGGTCGACCCGCCGGCGAGATGCTCGGCGAGCAGCCGATATTCGCCGACCCCGGTTGGCGAGAACGAGAATGTCTCCTGACCGTTGGGTGACAGCGTGCCGAGACGGCGGCGGCTGCCGCTCTCCGGCACGATCCAGACGGTTACCGATGACGGAGGTATCAGGTCGTTGTTCACGGTGACTGCGACGGCATCTGGATCAACCGTCTCCGTGCCATCGGCGGTGGTTCCCGAGCTGGCGCAGGCTGAAGCGAGCAGTATCGCGCAAACTGCGGCGGCGTGCCTCGCGAGGCGAGCTGTTCTGTTCATTGGCTCATTCCGGTGTATGCTGGAGTGGGTGCACGCGCCGCTGTCTCGCGCGGCGGCGTGAGGCAACGTCGTCGTTGCACATTCGTTCACGTCAAGACGCAGGCCAGAGCCGGAAGAAACGCAACCGCTGGGCAGGGTTTCGCCGCCGTGGGCGCGACGCCTTCAGCCGTACCGCCAACGTCAGAGCCCGTCCCGGAGCTCCGTCTCGCGACGGCGCATCTCTTCGCCCAGCGCGTCCCAGTCCGCACCTTCGCGGACCATCCACTTCTGCACTGCGCCATTGAGCCCGCGCATGACGACGAGCGTGTGCTCGTCCTCCCACCCATGTTCCGCGGTCATGCGGTTTGCCGCAGCCTGGTATGCCTCGTGTGCCGCCTCGGCAAGCAGCTGATCGCGACCGACCTGCTGCGCGGCAGCCCGCTCTCCGCGCCTGCGGAACTCCTCCATGTAGACCTGCCACGCATCCATCCCGCGCCTCCGTTCAATTCGCCCGTTTTATTCCGGACCCACGAAGCAATTCCCTCGCCAGAACGGCGCCGACCGCCTATTATTGCCCGGTAACCCCTCAGCCACGCTCCAGGGCGCCGCCCGCCCCGAATGCTCTCACGCCGGAGGTCTTCAATGCGAAGTCGACTCGACCACCTCACATCCGTGCTGGCCGCTATGCTCCTGCTCGGAGCGCTCTCCGCAACTGCGTACGCTCAGGGTCCGAACGGCGGCCGTGATACGACGGAGACGGCGGAGAACCCGATGCAGAACGGTCTGCCGCTCGAGCCGACCCGCTCGCTGACGTTCACGGCGACCGAAGGTTCGTGGATGTCGGTGGACGTATCGCCGGACGGCTCCACCCTCGTGTTCGACCTGCTTGGCGACATCTATCGGATGCCGATTACGGGCGGCCGCGCGACTGCCGTGACCTCGGGCATGGCCTTCGACGCCCAGCCGCGGTTCAGCCCGGACGGCACGAAGATCGTGTTCACGTCCGATCGCAGCGGAGGTGAGGGCGTGTGGACCATGTCGCTGGACCTGCAGGACACGGCGCAGGTGACGAGCGGCAAGACGACCAAGTACGACTCGCCGGACTGGACTCCGGACGGCAACTACATTGTCGTCACTCGAGGGATCAACCTGCACATTTACCACGTGGATGGCGGTGCGGGAGCACAGCTGATCCGTGCACCCTCGTCAGATGACGACAATGGCGGCGGCCAGTCCAATCAGCGTTACATGGGCGGCGCCGTGTCGCCGGACGGACGATACGTCTGGGCCGCGCGCCGCACCGGCCAGTGGCAGTACAACACGGCGTTGCCGGATTACCAGCTCGTGGCCTACGATCGCGAGACGGGCGAGACTTCGACGCGTACATCCCGCCAGGGTTCCGCCTTCCGGCCGACGCTGTCGCCGGACGGCAACTGGCTGGTGTACGGCACGCGCTACGCCGCGCAGACCGGATTGCGTATTCGTGATCTGCGCACGGGCACGGAGCGCTGGCTCGCGTATCCCGTGCAGCGCGATGATCAGGAGTCGCGTGCAACGCTGGACGTGTATCCGGGCATGTCGTTCACGCCCGACTCCAGGAACCTGATCGCATTTTACGGCGGACAGATCTGGAGCATCCCGGTGGATGGGAGTGCGCCGCGGCAGATCCCGTTCGAGGCGCCGGTGAACCAGGCACTCGGACCCGCGGTGCACTTCGATTACCCGGTCGATGATTCGCCTACATTCACCGTGAAGCAGATTCGGGATGCCGTTCCGTCGCCCGACGGTGAACAGCTCGCCTTCGTCGCGCTGGATCGTCTCTACATCATGCAGTATCCGGGCGGCACGCCGCAGCGGGTAACGGACGAGGAGGTCGTCGAATACACGCCTTCGTGGTCGCCCGATGGTGAGTGGCTCACGTATGTGACGTGGTCGGACGAATCCGGTGCCGGCTACGTGAACCGCGTGCGCGCGGCGGCGGGTTCGGAGCCGCAGCGCGTCAGCGACTCACCGGCACTCTATCGTGATCCCGTGTTCTCGCTCGACGGCTCGCGCATCGTTGCAACGCGCTCGTCCGCGGAGTCGTACGTCGATGCGACGACGCGCGGCGGCTCCGAGTTCGTCTGGTTCCCCGCCAATGGCGGAGCGGCGACGTTCATGGCAGCGACCGACGGGTTCAGTGGTCCACATTTCCGCAGCGACTCGCCCGACCGCATTTACGTCCACGGACGCGACGGCCTCGCCACGATGCGATGGGATGGCACGGACGTGCGCGCTGTGGTGAGCGTGAGAGGACCGTCCGCGCCGGGCGGTGGCGGCCGTGGCAGCAGTGCGTCCTTGATCCGGATGGCCCCGACCGGCGACCGCGCGCTCGCACAGGTCAACAGCGACATATGGGTCGTTACCGTGCCTGTGATCGGCGGCGAGGCACCGGAGATCACCGTCGGCGGCAACCCGAACTTCCCGGCGCGCAAGCTGACGGACATCGGCGGACAGTTCCCTACATGGAGCGCCGACGGCACGAAGGTGCACTACTCGATCGGCAACGCCCACGTCGTCTATGACCTCACGCGCGCGAAGGCGTTCGACGACAGCGTTGCGGCAGCGCGTCGGGCACGCGGAGACACCGCCGAGGCGGATCCGGACACCGCACAGGCAGACTCCGCGAACGCCGATTCCGAAAGCGATGACGATGATCGTGACGAGCCACGGTTCGAGCCCGAGGAGACGCGCATCACGATCACCGCAACGCGCGACATTCCGCAGGGCACTGCGGTGCTGCGTGGCGGCCGCATCATCACGATGCGCGGCGATGAGATCATCGAGCGCGGCGACATCGTCGTCCGGAACAACCGTATCGTCGCAGTGGGTCCGACAGGTGAGGTCGATGTGCCCGACGATGCACGTGTCATCGACGTGACCGGCCGCACGATCGTGCCCGGCTTCGTCGACACGCACGCACATCTGCGCGCGCGCGGCGTGCACCGCGAGGAGAACTGGTCCTATGCGGCCAACCTCGCGTACGGCGTCACGACTACGCGTGACCCGCAGACCGGCACCACGGATGTACTGTCGTACGAGGATATGGTGAAGACCGGCGAGGTGCTCGGACCGCGCATCTACTCGACGGGACCCGGAGTGTTCAGCTCGGAGCGCATCGAGGACCTCGATCACGCACGTCGCGTCATGCGCCGGTATGCCGAGTATTACGACACGAAGACGATCAAGCAGTACGTGGCCGGCAATCGTGAGCAGCGGCAGTGGATCATCGAGGCCGCTCGCGAGCTGCGCCTCATGCCCACCACTGAAGGATCGCTCGACATCGAGATGAATCTGACGGAGGCGATCGACGGCTACTCCGGCCACGAACACTCATGGCCCGCATTCCCGCTGCACTCGGACGTGATCCGCCTGTTCGCCGAGTCCGGCATCGTCTACACACCGACCATCCTCGTCGCGTACGGCGGCCCCTGGGCGGAAAACTACTTCTACGCGACCGAGGACGTCATCCACAACGAGAAGCTCGCCCGGTTCACGCCTTATGAAGAGCTCGCGAGCAAGGGCCGCCGCCGGGACGCCGGGTGGTTCCACGAGGACGAGCACGTGTTCGAACTGATCGGCGAGACCGTCGCAGATCTCGTGGCCGCGGGCGGAAAGGTAGGCGTTGGGAGCCACGGTCAGCTTCAGGGCCTCGGCTATCACTGGGAGCTGTGGGCTATGCAGTCCGGCGGACTCCCGACGCACGATGCCCTGCGCGCGGCCACGATCTTCGGTGCGGAGGCTCTCGGCCTCGGCAACGACCTCGGCTCCATCGAGCCCGGCAAGCTCGCCGACCTCGTCGTGCTGGACGCGAATCCGCTCGCCAACATCCGCAATTCGGACACGGTCCGGATGGTGATGAAGAACGGTCGGCTGTACAACGCTGACACGCTGGCGGAGATCTACCCGCGGGAGCGACCGGCGCCGGAGTTCTACTGGCAGGATTCGGCGCCATCGCCCGCGGCAGGCATCAGGTAGGGGAAGGTTTCATAAGGCATCAATCGCAGAGTTACGCCGAGTGCCGCAGAGTCACGCAGAGTCACGAACAACGGATCTGTTGTTACTTCACATTCCGTTCGTCGTCTCAGCGGTCCTCGGCGTAACTCTGGGATTGAATCTGTTGACGTCCCTTCCCGTCCCGCTTAGCTCGAGTAGTACGCGGCGTTCTCCTTCACATACCCCGCCGTCAGATCGCAGCCGTACGCAACAGCCTCAGCCGTCCCCGCGCCGAGGTCCACCTCGAGATCGACCGTATCGGCTCTCAGCGACTCCCGCACCTGCGAGTCCTCGAACCCGGCCCTCATTCCGTTCTCGACCACGGGGATGCCATTGATGGAGGCGAGGACATTGTCGTTGGCGATCGCTACATCGAAGCACTTGCCGATTGCCATCAGGATACGGCCCACGTTCGGGTCGGCACCGTGGGCCATGGTCTTGATCAACGGAGAGTTCACGAGCGACTTCGCCACACGGCGTGCCTCGCCGACCGTTGCGGCACTCCGTACGGTGATGCGCAACAGCTTTGTAGCGCCCTCACCATCGCGGGCGAGCATCTCCGCCATGCGGATGCATGCCGCCTGGAGCGCATCGTTGAACGCACCTTCATCGACATCGCCGGCCATCCCGTTCGCCATGATCACGCACGTGTCGGACGTGCTCGTGTCCGTGTCGACGGAAAGCATGTTGAACGAGACGAACGCCGCATCACGCAGCATGCGATCGAGTGCGGCCGCGTTCAGCCGGGCATCGGTGAAGATGTACGCGAGCATCGTAGCCATGTTCGGCTCGATCATGCCCGAGCCCTTCGCCACGACCGTGATGGTCGCGTTGCCGACGCGCAGCGAGATCGCCTTCGGGTGCGTATCCGTCGTCATGATGCCTTCGGCACCCACCATCGGATCCGGGACGAGATCGGCAGCCATGCCACGCACACCGTGCTCGATCTTATCTATCGGCAGCGGCACGCCGATCACACCCGTCGAGCTGACGAGGACGTGCTCCGGGACCGTGCCGACCTCCGCCGCGGCAGCAGCAGCCATGCGTCGTGCGTTCGCAATCCCCTCCTCCCCCGTCGCGACGTTGCTGACCCTGCTGTTCACGATGATCGCGCGCAGTACACCCCCGCGGGCGGTTTCGCGCCCGAGGATCACCGGCGCACCGGGGAACCGATTACGAGTGAAAAGCGCGGCCGCAGCCGCATCGACGTCAGAGACAAACAGCGATAGATCCCGCCCCCTCGGCTTTATGCCACAGTTGCGACTGGCACAGCGAAACCCCATCGGCATCCGCGCCGGTGTATCGAATGTCATTCGGCCGTATGTGTGCTGGTGATCAGAAGACGCGAAACCTACCGCATACCGCACCGCGATGAACAGTAGTGAACATCGCGGCCACCGCAGTCCGCGTCGGCAACCCGATCCAAATGCCGATCCCGCCCCCCCCCCGGTCCCGCCGCAGCCCACCACGCCCAAGCTCTAGCCCGGCGGTTGCTCCAGCGCCGATGACGCAGGTCCGTTCAACACCTCACCCGTCGGTCCGAATCGCGAGCCGTGACACGGGCAGTCCCACGACTTCTCCAGGTCGTTCCAGTTCACGATGCACCGCATATGCGTGCACGCCGCGTTGCGCTGGTGAAGCTCACCCGCTTCATCGCGGTAGACCGCAATCATCCGTGTACCGTGCCGGATGACGCGTCCGCTGCTGCGCGGCACATCGTTCTCGTCGGGTGCGTCGCCGGGCAGCAGCCAGGCTCCGTATTGCACCGCGACGTTGAGGTTCTCGCGCGCGAGGTCCGGCGCGGAGCCGACACGGACGCGCTTCGGGTCGTATAAGCTCGACCACTCGTTCGCACGGCCGGCAATCAGGTCACTGAGCAGCATGCCGGCGATCGTGCCGTGCGTCATCCCGTGGCCGGAGTCGCCGGTAGCGATGTATACGTTCTCGGCGCCGTCCGGATTCGGGCCGATGAACGCGAGTCCATCCGACGTTTCCAGGACCTGACCCGACCACCGATGCTCGATTTCTTCGACCATCGGGAACCGCTTGCGGGTCCACGCCGAGAGCCGTTCCAGCCGCTCCGCGTCGTCGCTCTTCTGGCCTGTCTTGTAGTCTTCGCCACCGACGATCAGCCAGTCGTGCGTCTCGCCGCGCTGCAGACGGATATAGATGTAGGGATCGGCGTCCTCCCAGTACAGAGCGTCGGGGACCGAGTTGTGCGGGACGCGTGCTGCGATGGCGAACGTGCGGTACGGCGCCTGCTTCGTGTGCGTAACGACGTAGTCGGTGATCGGTGAATTCGTCGCAACGACGCACGCGCTCGCGAGTACGGTCGAGCCGCCGTCCGTCTCGACACGCACGGGTGAGCCGCCGTGCACAGCCGTCACGTGAGTGCCGGTATGGATGCGGCCGCCATCCCGCTCGATCGCGCGCGCGAGACCATCCAGCAGCTTCAGTGAATGCACACGCCCCTGGCGCAGGAAACGGAGGCACCTGCCCGCTCCGAACGGGTCGTACGGCGGATCCTCCGCCATCTCGACAGCGACACCGGCACGCCGCGCGGCCTCGAGCTCCTCCCAGAGCCCGTTCTCGCCCGTCTGCTTCGACGGAAACAGGTATCCATTGACCCAGGTGAAATCGCACGCGATCGATTCCCTGTCGACGATCTCGGCAATACGCTGGATTGCGGCGCGGTGACTCGACGCAGCCAGGCGCGCCCCATCCTCGCCGTGCACGCGCTCCAGTGTCGTATAGCGGTCATCCAGGGCATCGGAGAGATGCGCGGTCGTGCGTCCGGTTTCCCCGCCCCCGATCGGCCCATCATCCAGCACGATCACGCGACGGCCCGACTGCGCGAGCGAATACGCCGTCATCATGCCGGCGATCCCCGCCCCGATCACGCATACATCCGCGCGCGCTTCACCAGCGAGCGGCGAGCGAGTCATGTCGCCCACCGTCGCATGCCACAGCGACCTCGTGTGTCCCGATTCAGCCTTCACCGCTCCACTCCT
>DATABQ010000243.1:0-4207 GCA_036259495.1 Longimicrobiales bacterium
GTGGAGAACGGGAAACAGATCCCGGCGATCCTCGGAACCATCATGGCATACGTTCTCGGCTACGGTGCGCCGGCGTTTCTCGTTGCGCTGTTCGTGCGTCGCGCAGTCATCGCCACGGGCGTGTACGTCTTTGCGATGTTCATGACCGTGTCGCTGATCGAGGCGATGCCGAGAGCGACCGAGCTCCTCGTGTTCAAGATCCTCGCCCTGTTCGGACTGTTCTGGCATCCGTACACCGTGCGCGACTGGTTCTTCGAACGCGAGCCCGAGCAGTGGGCGCTGGAGCGGGTCGGCTTCGAGCCGTGGGTGGGTGTCGTCATCATCCTCGCCGTTGCGGTCGCGACGGGAGTGGTCGCGCACCGCAGGTATCGGAGGGAGTTCTGATGGCTACCGCGCTCGAGGCGCCCGCGCGCCGTCCCGCCCGCGCGGCGGAGCCGAACGTGACCGCACACGGAGTATCGAAGTGGTTCGGCACCAAGGTCGCCGTCTCCGACGTGTCGTGTTCGTTCGGTCCCGGCATCACCGGGCTGCTCGGCCCCAACGGTGCCGGCAAGACGACGCTCCTGCGGATGATCACGGGGCTGATGCGGCCGTCGGAGGGGAGCGTGTCCGTGTTCGGCACGGACCCGTTGAAGGACCCGGGCGTGTACAGGCGGATCGGCTTCGTTCCGGAGGAGGACGCCGTGTACGGCCATCTGTCGGCGCGACAGCTCGTCCGGTACGCCGCGGAGCTGAGCCGCTGCGATGCGTCGCCGAACGCCGTGGATGCTGCGATTGCGAGAGTCAACATGCTCGATGCCGCCGACCGTCCCATCGCGGAATACTCGAAGGGGATGCGGCAGCGTGCGAAGGTCGCGGCGGCACTCGTCGGCGATCCGGACCTGCTCGTGCTGGACGAGCCGCTGAACGGCGCGGACCCGATGCAGCGCGCGGTGCTCATCGGGATCTTCCACGAGCTCGCGGCCGCCGGCCGGACGATCATCGTATCGTCGCACGTGCTCGCAGAGGTGGAGCGCATGACCGATCGCGTCATCGCGATTCTCGATGGGAAGCTCGCAGCGTCCGGAGGCATCCGCGCGATACGCGCGGCGATGACGCACATCCCGCACAAGGTGCGCATCGACGCCGACGATCCGCGGATGCTCGGCAAGGCGCTCCTGGATCTGCCCGAAATCGTGGGCATCCACATCGACGACGGCAGTCTGGAGGTCGAGACGTCGAATCTGGCCGCGCTCGGAACGGCGCTGCCGGGCATCTCGATCGACCGCTCGGTACGCATCACGCGGTTCGAGCCGGTCGATGCATCCCTGGAGAGCGTCTTCCGTCACCTGCTGAGCATCCGCCGATGACTCCCATGCTCGCGATCGTCCGCGTTACGGCCCGTCAGCTCACCGGCCGGACCCGTCTCCTCGGCTTCGGTCTGCTCAGTCTCATGCCGGCCGGCCTGCTGGCGGCGGCATCGCGCTCGGCCCATCCGGGTGCGCTCGACCTCGAGCTGGGCGTTCTGCTCGTGGTGCCGCTCTTCGCGCTCGTGATCCCCATCACGACGCTGATCCTCGCCACAGCAGCACTGGGTGAGGAACGCCGCGACAAGACGCTGTCGTTCCTGGTGCTCCGGCCCATCAGCCGTCTCGAGATCGCGGTGGCCAAGACGCTCGCCGCTACGGCCGTGTCGACCGGCTTCGCCGTGCTCGGCTCGCTCGCGCTCTCGCTGACGTGGCTGGCAATCGGCGGCACGCTCGACGTCTTTCCCTCGATCGTGCTCGGTGCGACGCTGGCGTGCATGATGTACAGCGCAGTGTTCGTGCTGCTGGGGAACGTCGCGGTGCGGTCGACGCTGGTGGGGCTGCTCTACGTTCTGTTCTTCGAATCCGTGATGGTCGACGAGTTCTCACGACTCGCGCCGGGCTCGCTCTGGCGGATCAGCCTCGGCGCGACACTGGATACCATGCCTGCCCACTTCCCGGCACGCGCACTCCTCGCGTCCATGGGCGATCTGATCCCGTCGCTCGGCACGGCTCTGATCGTGACCGCAACGGTCGCAATCATCACTGTAGCAATCTGTACGATCCTACTGAAGCGCACCGACGCGGTCTGAACGCTGCTCCCGACCTGCATTCCGGAAGAATCGCGCGATTTCGGTGGCGAGACCCGACACATCCCCGGCCGCATTCGTCATCACCGAGACCACGAGGTCCTCGTCGGGGAAGATCATGAGCGATGCACGTCCGCCGAGGACGCTGCCGCCATGCTGGACCACGCGCGTGCTCGCCCCCTCGCCCTCGGCGCCGAGCGCCACGTTGCCGACGCCCCACCCGTATCCGTAGCTGGTTGGCGCGCCCGACGCGAGTCGCTGCGGCGTCCAGAAGCGCTCGACCGTGGCGGAATCGAGAAGCTCGCCGTTCAGCATCGCGTAGCCGAACTGCACCAGCTCCGTCGGCGTCGAGAGGAAGCCGCCGGGCGCCATTGAGCAGCTCATGTCGATGTCCTGGCCGCGCCGCAGCGTGCCGTACATCGCCCGGTCATACTTCACTGCCTCTCCCGGCTCATCGCCCAGGTCGGGCACGGTCAGCTCCATGCCGGCCGGCGTGAAGACCTCGCGGTCCATGAATTCCAGGTACGGCTCCCCGGCGGCGGCCTCGACCACCGCACCCACCAGGCGCCACCCGAAGTTGGAGTACGAGTATTCGGTGCCCGGCTCGAAGATCAGCGTGTCCTCGACGACCGCCTGGATGGCCGAGCGCGCGTCCTCGCAGTGCGGCTGCCTGAGGATGTCCGCCATGCCGGACGATCGTACGACACCCGCGATGTGTCCCATCAGCTGACCTGTCGTGATCGGCCACTTTTTCTCCGGGAACTCCGGCAGGTAGGTCTGGATCGGCACGTCGAAGTCGAGCCGCCCGCGCTCCCACAGGAGACCGGCGGCCGTCGCGGTGAGCGATTTCGAGATGCTTCCCACGGGATAGAGCGTCCGCGGAGTCGCGAGGATTTCGCTCGAGAGATCGGCCCAGCCGAACGCCTCCGCCCACACCACCTCGGAGCTCCGCCCGACGGCAATGGATACGCCGGGCAGGTTCTCAGTCCGCACGTATCGGCGCGCCGCCGCACGCGCGGAGTCCACGGCCTGGGCATAGGAGGGGGCCGCAGCCACGGACATCTGCGAAGGCACTTCGAGGAGCGGGCTCTCATCCGCGCAGCCTGCGACGAGAACGGCGCCGGCCAGAAAGGATGTCGTCAGGAGCCGTGTGCGCTGCCGGCGAAGAGGTACGGTCGGACTGAGTGCCGCGAACGTGTGCATGGGCATCGGGATCAGTTGGGGTGGCGACGTGTCCGGCACCCTACGTCGAGCGGAGAGTGCGGGATTCACGGCAGCCGGGGCTGCGCTGTCGCGATCGGCAACCCCGTACAGTTACGACTCGCGCATGAAGGTGCAGCCGGCATTTGGATGCGGCCGAGGCGCTGGAGGCGGTACCCTGGCGCGTGCCTGCAGCAGGGTCCCATTCCACCATGGTCATGCGCGTGCCGCGACCACATCGTTCAACGCATGAAAGCATTCCCGCACGAGCGGCTCGAGGCCTACCGTCTCGCCAGACAGCTCGCACGCCTCGTGGACACCGTCGGGCGCTCGCTACCACGACAAAGCGCCATAGCCCACGAACTGGAAGGCGAAGTACTCACGCCGGTGCGTGCGATTGCACGAGGCAGTGTCGAGATGCGCGGCGACGCCATGTGGTCGTTTCGAGTCGCCCGCCGCTCAGCGGTCGTCATTCGGAGGATGCTGCGATTGGCAAACGCTCGGGGCAGAGGCGACATGGCCGCAACGACGGCAGCGATCGAGATCGCCGAACGGCTGCACGCTCAGCTCAGCATGGACATCGAGACCCTGAAGCACGGCCGCCGACCGCGGTAGTCTGCGCGGTAGTCCGCGTGGTGATCGACGCGCGGTCAGCTCCTCGGAGCAGCCAGTCCGCTCGCTATCCGCTCCAGCGCGAAGCGCATCAACTCGTCGACTGCGCCCTCCTCGTGCAGCTGCCCGTCGATCGCGAGCATGGCGACGCCATGCACCACAGCCCACACGAACCTCGCCGTCACCACGGGCTCATCGTCGCGCAGGATGCCATCGCGCTGAAGCGCCGTGACCGCGTCCACGAGCGCCTGGAACGCACCACCCGCCTCTGTCTCCAGCTCAGGATCGCGCGGCCGGGAT
>DATABQ010000244.1:0-3798 GCA_036259495.1 Longimicrobiales bacterium
CTCGCCAATGGACAGGCCCAGCAGCAGCAATTCGGCCTCCTGGAGGATCTCGTAGCGGATACACGATATGCGTTGCGAGCGCTGCGGCGAAATCCGGCGTACACGGCGGCGGCAGTCTTGACGCTCGGTCTTGGCATCGGCGCGAATACAGCAGTCTTCAGTGTGATGGACTCGGTCCTGCTGCGCCCGCTGCCGTACGACAGAGCGGAGCGGCTTGTCCTCGCGGGCACGTTCGAACGCGGGGACCCGGTGCCGGCTGCGCCGTTTGCGACATACGCGGAATACCTCGCCTGGAAGGCGGAGAGCCGTACGCTGGAAGCGGTCGGTGCGTATACGTCGGCACCGTTTCGCGTGAGCGGCGGTCAGGAGCCGGTGCTCGCGCAGGCGCTCGTGATCGACGCCGGGCTGCTGCCGGTACTCGGCGTAAGGCCCTACATCGGTGCCGGTTTCACGGCGGATCTCGATGCGCGGGGCGGAGCGCGCGCGGTCCTGCTGAGCTACGATCACTGGCAGAGCAATTTCGGCGGCGATCCGGGTATCGTAGGCGGCACGATCGAGCTGAACGGTCACCCTTACGAAGTGCGTGGTGTACTTCCGGCCGGCTTCGACTTTCCGCCAGCGACGCGGGGCGCAGAAGGGTGGTTGTCGCTCGATCCTTCACTGTTCGTATCGCTGCGTGCAATCGAGCAGGAGATCGGGAACTATGGGTACTGGGTCGTCGGCCGTCTCGCGGATGGCGTTACGACGGAGGATGCGGCCGCCGAGCTCGCGGCGCTGAGCGAACCGGTCGCAGTCTCGATGACGGGCGAAGCTGCGGAGAGGGACGTGCGAGTCGCAGGTCTGCAGGAGGCGGTGGTCGGCCCGCTGCGGCCGGCGCTGCTCGCGTTTTTGTGCGCGGTCGCACTCGTGCTGCTCATCGCATGCGTAAACCTCGGTGCACTGATGCTGGCGCGGCTCAGTGCGCGCGAGCGCGAGCTGGGACTCAGGTTCGCGCTCGGGGCTGGCCGGCGGCGGATCGCGCGGCAGCTTGCCACCGAGTCGATGATCGTCGCCGTGCTCGGCGGCGCTGCCGGTATTGTGATCGCGGCGATCGGCCTGCAGGCGCTGGTCGGCGCCGCACCGCAGGATCTGCCGGGTCTGGCAGACGCTGCGATCAATGTGCGGGTGCTCGCGTTCGCGCTCTTGGTCACCTGCACCGCCGGTATCCTGGTGGGCGTGCTGCCAGCGCTGCGCGCGAGCGGGGTGGCCGCGCGCGTGGTGAACGGTGGGCGCGGAGGTGTCTCGCAACGCGGGACGCGCCGGACGCATGGCGTGCTCGTCGTGACAGAGGTCGCGCTAGCGGCCGCGCTGCTCGTCGCTGCGGGTCTGCTGATCCGCAGCTTCGGCGTGCTCGCCGGCATCGATCCCGGTTTCCGTGACGACCACATCCTGACGGTCCACACCTCGGTGCCGTCGGATCGCTACGCGGCACGCGCCGATGTCCTGGCGTACTACGATGATGTCGAGCGCCGCATTGCCGCATTGCCCGGTGTGCTTGCGGTCAGCGCCGTCGATCGGCTGCCGTTCGGCCGTTCCTCGAGCCGGATACCCGTCGAGGACAGGACCGACCAGTCACGGAATGGTGCGGCTGTCCCGATCGCCCTGAACCTGACGGCGCGTCCCGGCTACTTCGAGGCGATGGAGATTCCGCTCGTCCAGGGACGTGTCTTCGACCTGCGTGACATCGAAGGCGAGCTGCCCGGCGTCGTCATCAGTCGCTCACTCGCCGAGCAACTCTGGCCGCAAGGCGACGTCATCGGACAGCACGTCACGGCTTTCGGCAGGACCCTCGAGGTCGTGGGCGTCGTCGGCGACGTGCGGCACTTCGGACCCGCAGTCGCGCCCGAACCGATGATCTACTTCGCGCACGCGACGGACCCATTCCTCCGGCGCGCCATGACGCTCGTGCTGCGCACACGCTCGTCGCCGGAGGTGCTCGCCCCCCTCGTACGCGCCGCCATCCGCGCTGCCGACCCGCTCGTCCCCATCTCGCCCGCGCGCTCGTTCTCCGCGCTGCGGGCAGAGAAGGTCGCCGGCGAGCGGTTCAACGCACTGCTGGTCGGCGTCTCTGGTGCGCTCGCACTGCTGCTCGTCGCAGTCGGCATCTACGGGGTCATGGCGTTCGCCATCGTGCACCGCACCCGCGAGATCGGCATACGCATCGCACTCGGCGCAAGCAGCGTTGGTGTGCTCGGAAACGTGCTCGGTGAGGCGGCCAGGCTCGTCACCGCCGGGCTCGCGATCGGCCTTCTCACTGCGCTGCCGCTCACGCTGCTGTTGCGTGGGCTGCTATTCGGCATCGAGCCCCTGGATCCGATGAGCTTCGCGATCGCTGCCACGGTCATGATCCTCGTCGGGATGCTCGCCGCGCTGCTGCCCGCCCGCCGCGCGGCCCGCGTCGAACCGCTCGCCGCCTTGAGAGAGGAGTAGCGCACCTGCGTAGCCAGCCGCGCCGCCGCCCCACGTACGGAACCTGCCGCGGCCGGCTGGAGTCCCCTTGTCGTAGCAGCGATTTCATTGCGAATTCAAGCCCCTGCGTCTATATAATTGGGCCATGAGCGCAAGAGCTATTGGCACTGCCACGGTGTCGTTCGGCCTCGTGTCCGTGCCCGTCAAGCTGTACTCGACGGGCGACACGACGGCCGCAGTGAGCTTCAACTGGATCCACAAGGACTGCGGATCGCGACTGAAGCAGCAGTACATCTGCGCACGCGAAGGCGTCGTCGTCGACAAGGGCGACATGATGAAGGGGTACGAGTTCGCGCGCGACCAGTACGTCCTGTTCAACACGGATGAGTTGAAGGCTCTCGAACAGAAGGCGGACAACACGATCGAGATCGTGGAGTTCGTGCCGTTCGAGAAGGTCGATCGGGTGTATGTCGACAAGCCGTACTACCTCGGCCCGGACAAGGGCGGCGACCGCGCGTACCGGCTGCTCGGCGCGGCAATGCGGCAGACCGGGCTGTCGGCACTCGGCCGCTACGCTGCGCGCGGGAAGCAGTATCTGGTTCTGCTGACGCCGCAGGAAGACGGGATCGTGATGGAGCAGCTGCGATATTCGCACGAGGTGCGTTCGTTTGAGGACGTACCGATCGGCTCTGCCGAGGTCAAGGAGAAGGAGCTCGAGCTGGCGGTGCAGCTCATCCGTCAGATCGCGACGGACGAGTTCAAGCCTGACGCGTATCGCGATGAGGTGCGCGAGCGCGTGCTGGAGCTGATCCAGAAGAAGATCGAAGGCGAGGACATCACAGAAGCGCCGGTGGAGGCGCCGCAGACGCAGATCATCGATCTGATGGAAGCGCTGAAGGCCAGTCTCGCGCGTTCGGGAGACGCATCGGACGATCAGAAGCAGACGGGGCGCAAGGCTGCGAAGAGTGCCGCGACCGCGAAGACGGCGCGGCGTGCACCGCGCAAGAAGGCGGCGGGGGGTCAGTAGCAGCAGTTGGTGTAGATGATGGGTTACACTACCCGTGACGTCGCCAGTCTGCTGGGCCTGCCTGAACGCCGCATCCGCTCGTATGCGCGCGCGGGTCTGATCACGCCCGCGCGCGGTCCGCGCAACGAATACCTCTTCTCATTCCAGGACCTGGTCCTCCTCAGAGCTGCGGCGGAGCTGTCCCGCGCGAACGTCCCCGTGCGACGCATCGGCGAGGCGCTGTTGCGGCTGAAGAATGAGCTCCCGCGAGGCCGCTCGCTCAGCGAGCTGCGCATCCACACGGCGGGCGACGAGGTGGTCGTGCGCGAGAGTAGCGAGCCGCC
>DATABQ010000245.1:0-2908 GCA_036259495.1 Longimicrobiales bacterium
GCTCGATCAAGGACACCGTCCCGGGGGCATCGCCCCGCGCCACGGCATCGACGAGGATCGCGATGTCGTATCCGCCATCGAGCAGCTCGTAGGCCAGGTCGCGTGCCCTGATTCCGGTATCCACGACCCGGACGCCGTCGCGCAGCGGCTCCCGCGTCAGACGCGACACGACTTCGCCGCCGAACCCATCATCGCCCAGAAAGACGTTGCCGATACCGGCGACCAGCGTTTTGCCCCTCATCGATCGTCTCTCCCGTCCGCGTCCAGTGGCACGATCTCGTCGGGGTGAAAAAACAGCGCCCGACGATACCGTGAACCAGCCGCACCGAATGGATCATCGTCGAGGATGACCGCCACGAACGGCTTGTCTTCCAGCGTCCGGTGTACAGCGGCCACGGTGGCCGTCCTGCCGGCGAGGCACATGTCCATCGAGTCGGCGCGGTGCGTCGGCCTGAGGCGCACTCGAGAGCCATTGCCGATGCGAATCGGCCCGATGTCGAGCCACGCCGCGTCGGGAGCCGGCGCGTCGGGCGGATTCAGGAACGTTTCCCATGATTCCCCTGAAGGTGGGGACGACGCGTTGGCGAAGTGCCGCACCGCTCCGTGAAGGCGGTTCATCGTTTCAGCAGAGGCCGCATCCGCACGGTCGATGATTCGCGCCGCTCGCTCGTCGGTGGCACGCGCTTCACGCTTCTCCTCGGCGGTCAGGGTCTGGATGCGCAGCATCAACATCTCGTCGATCTCGGTGGCATCACAGAAGTCCCCCGGACTCTCCGGCGCAACCTGCGGGTAGTCGTAGAGGATGATCGGCGACGACAGCATCACGGCGGTCGAATCGCTCGAACCGACGAGAACCGGCCAGGTGTGCAGGTTGACACAGGAGGCTGCGGCTGTCCGGGCTGACGCGGGGGGCTCCAGCAGCGATAGAAACACGCCGTTGTCGACGGACAGAATGGCATGCGTGCCGGCAAGCGACTGCTGAATGGCCGCATTCCGCTGGTCGAGCGAGCTCAGCTCGCTCAGGCTGACGTTTTCCACGCGAACCCGCACCTTGACCAGGTGTTCGCATGGTTCCGTCTCGACGCGGATCATACTGACCACCTCGTTTCTGCGTCGGAGGATGCGCCCCGCCGGTCGTTCAGAGCCGTCCGAGATGGTTTCTACCGTGTCGCTGCCGTTGAGAACCCACTCGAACGACCAAGCCCGCTGCATCCGGTCGACGGGCAAACGTTCGCGAACGAAGTCGCAGACGACGGCCTCCTCCCAGGTGACAAGCTGCCGGCCGTCTACGTTCAGGCTGTCGACCGTTTGCCAGCCATCCCGAGCCGCGTGATCCGCCTCGACCTGTTGCTGCACGATTCGCTGCTGCACGTGCAGGCAGCGCACGCGCACCGTCAGTGCGGCCACGTCGTCGGTGTTCACGAGTATTTCAGTCTGCGTGAACCACGGATCCGACCCGGTCGCCTCCGAGTAGTCACGCGGGGTTACCAGGCCAACCTGCCATCGAAGGCGGTTCTTCGCCGCGGAGGCGCGATACGGATACAGAACGTAACCTTCGTAGAGGACGGTGTCCGCGATCTGCTCGGCAAGCGGCGCGCTCACGTTCGCTCCTGGCCGTAGCCGTGAGAACGGGGAGTCGCCGGCGCCGACTCCACGCTCCTCTCGAGAACAGTTGCAAAAAACTCGTCGATCGCGCGCTGGGCCGTGGCTCCCCCTCCGAACCCTGTCCACGCCCGTCGAATCCGTCCGCCCAGCTCGTAGCAGACGTCTATCGGCACGATGAAGGCCGCGTACTCGTCAGCCGCGCGGCGCACCAGCAACGCTTCGACGTCGGGAGCGAGGGTTCCGATCCACGGAATACGCTCCGCAAGAGCGGGCCATGCGTCGAGCGGCAGCAGTGATTCGGCCGCTCCCATCGGTCCCGGATAACAGGCTACGACGCGACCGAGATCGCTGTTGAAGAAAAAGAAGGCAAGGTCGACGGGAATGCCGATCGCCTCCCAATCTGTGAGCGACAGCGCCATCCGCGGCAGACGCACGTACCGCGTGGGCACGGCACGGTAGCGCCCGCCGGCAGTGGCGCACATCCGACAGGCACACAGCAGCCGGCGGCTGCGCGTGTCGACAAGATGCCCGTGCTCGTCTGACAGAGGCGCATCACAGAGCTCGCAGCGTTGCCGGGGGGCCTCCGCTGGTTCCAGCAGCTGGCGCAATGTCGCCACCAGCGGGAAAACGCGCTCTTCGTCGAGGGGGTGTCTCATCGCGCCGCCGCTGTGGATGAGGAGCGGCCGATCTGTATCAGCGGCTCGCCGGCGCCTTCGATGTGAATGGCAGTAATCTCCGGCGCCGCTTCCTGGATCGCGCGCTCGATCGCCGCACGCACGGCTTCACCGGCCCGGGGCTGTCCGCTGGCCGCTCGCCCCACCGCGACGCGTACCGCGTCCTGTTCCACGGCAACCAGGGTCACGTTCGTAGCCGCGGGTAAGTGCGGCCGGAGTTCCGCGAGCGCACGCTCCACTCTGAGTTGCACCGGATGTGGATGCAGGTCGTGCAGAACGAGCAGACTGGCGAGCAACGGTTCGGCGGCAAGCCTGTCCAGCACCGCTTCGGGACCACCTCCCTCGGTGCGGACGATATCCAGTACACGCGAGAGGCCCGCGCCGTACAGCGACATGAGCAAGCGGACGAGCTCTTGCGCCTGAGCCTTGGCCGGCGAGCTGTCGAGGGCGCTCAGTTGTTGGACCAGGGCCTCGATTCGGGCGCCAACCGTCGCTGGGTCGACGGTGCTCATATGTGGATCGGTGGTGCTCATATGATGTTGAGCATCGTCGGCGAGTGGCGCCGTTCCAGCGTTCGACCCTCGCCGAGATACATGTGAACGCCACATGGCATACACGGGTCGAAGCTT
>DATABQ010000246.1:0-2039 GCA_036259495.1 Longimicrobiales bacterium
TCACGATCCGGCCCAGCTCGGCCAGATCGTGAACTCGCCGGAAGCGAATGTCATCAAGCTGCCGAACATCAGCGCATCCGTTCCTCAGTTGAAGGCGTGCATCACCGAGCTGCAGGCGAAGGGCTATTCACTGCCGGAGTATCCGGACGAGCCGTCGGACGAGCGTGAACGAGACATCCGCGCGCGTTATGATCGCGTGAAGGGCAGCGCGGTGAATCCGGTGTTGCGGCAGGGCAACTCGGACAGGCGGGCGCCGAAGGCCGTGAAGGAGTTCGCGCGTGCCAATCCGCCCCGCATGATGCCGTGGCCGGCGCAGTCGAAGACACACGTCGCAACAATGGACAGCGGCGACTTCCGCAGCAACGAACGGTCAGTGACACTCGATGAGGCGACCACCGTCCGGATCGAGCATGTGGCGGAGGACGGGAGCACGACGGTGCTGAAGGAGGGGCTGAAGCTCCAGGCGGGTGAGGTATTCGATACGACGGTCATGAGCAGCCGTCAGCTCGTCGATTTCCTCCGCCGGCAGGTGCGCGCTGCGAAGGACAGCGGGGTCCTCTTCTCGCTGCATCTGAAAGCGACGATGATGAAGGTCTCCGACCCGATCATCTTCGGCCACTGTGTGCGCGTGTTCTTCGACGACCTATTCGCGAAGCACGACGCGGTGCTGGAAAAGCTCGGCGTCGATCCGAACAACGGCTTCGCTGACGTGGTGGCGAAGGTGAGTCAGCTTCCGGAGCAGCAGCGGGCGGCCGTGGAAGCGGATATCCAGTCGGCGTATGAGAACGGTCCCGCCCTCGCCATGGTGGACTCGGCGCGTGGCATCACGAACCTCCACGTGCCGAGCGACATCATCATCGACGCATCCATGCCGCCGATGATCCGCGATGGCGGCCGCATGTGGAACGCCGCAGGCGAGCTTCAGGACTGCAAGGCGGTGATCCCCGACTCGAGCTACGCAGGCATTTACGACGCGGTCGTCGAGGACTGCAGGGCAAACGGGAACTTCGATCCTTCGACGATGGGCAGCGTCTCGAACGTCGGGCTCATGGCGCAAAAGGCCGAGGAGTACGGCTCGCACGACAAGACGTTCGAGGTGCAGGCCGCCGGGACCGTGCGGGTAGTGGACAGTGACGGCCGCACCATTGCCGAGCATCCGGTCGAAGCCGGCGACATCTGGCGGGCATGCCAGACGAAGGATGCTGCCTTGCGGGACTGGGTGAAGCTCGCGGTCGCTCGCGCCCGCGCCAGCGGTATACCGGCCATATTCTGGCTCGACGATACACGTGCACACGACGCGCAGCTGATCGCGAAGGTCGAGCGGTACCTCGCCGAGCACGATACGACGGGTCTCGTTCTGGACATCATGAGCCCCGCCGACGCGATGCGCTTCTCGCTCGAACGCATCCGCCGCGGTGAAGACACGATCTCCGTGACCGGTAACGTGCTCCGCGATTATCTCACCGACCTGTTCCCGATCCTGGAGATCGGTACGAGCGCACGCATGCTGTCGATCGTGCCGCTGCTGAACGGTGGCGGCCTGTTCGAGACCGGTGCCGGCGGTTCGGCGCCGAAGCACGTGCAGCAGTTCACGAAGGAAGGACATCTCCGGTGGGACTCGCTGGGCGAGTACATGGCGGTCGCCGCTTCGTTCCAGCACCTGGCCGAGCATTTCCACAACCGGAGCGCCCGGGTTCTGGCGGACACGCTGGACACCGCCACAGCAGCCTACCTGAACAACGGCCGGGAGCCATCACGCAAGGTGCACGAGATCGACAACCGCGGCAGCACGTTCTACCTGACACTCTACTGGGCGCAGGCGCTCGCAGAGCAGAGCGTGGACCGGGGTCTCGCGGAGCGGTTCCGCAGTGTGGCCACGCGGTTGACGGAGAACGAAAGCCGTATCGTGGAGGAGCTGGATGCCGCGCAGGGTGAGCCGCAGGATATCGGCGGCTACTACCGGCCCGACCCGGATCGGACGGCGGCGGCCATGCGGCCGAGTGAAACGCTGAACGGCATCATCGCTGCCGTCGAGGCGG
>DATABQ010000247.1:0-1797 GCA_036259495.1 Longimicrobiales bacterium
CGATCTCGACGTCCGCTGCACTGCCGCGCGAGCCGCCCGCGGGCTGGTGCAGGAGGTAGCGCGTGTGTGGCAAGGAATAGCGCCGATCCTTCGGCACGGCGACATAGATCAGCGCGCCCGCGCTCGCGACCCAGCCTGTGCCCACCATGCGAACGGGGGAGCGGATGTACTGCACCATGTCGTGAATCGTGTCGCCGGACTCCACGTGGCCGCCCTGCGAGTTGATGTAGATCGTGATCGGCTCCGTCGACTGCGAGTCCATCGCGAGCAGCTGGCCGATGACGTTCGCAGCGAGCTTCTGGTTGACCTCGCCGCTGATGATGAGCGTGCGCGCCTTGAACAGCAGGTTGCGCGTATCCTCCGTCAGCACCGTCGGTGTGACACGCGGTGAATCGTCGGGCTTCTCCGGCTCTTCCTCCGGATGCTCCGGATCCGGATCCTCCATCGGGTCCGGTGAAAGACGCGGCGACTCATGTTCGTGATATGTCATCGGCTCCTCGTTATCGTCAGTAAACGTCCTCAGATTCCAGCCATGCGCGCGGCGAGTCCCGGCTGCCTGACACCCGCGCTCACTCCCTCGTATTCCGCACCCGCAGGCGCGGGCGTTCTCGCTTCGCGATCTTCGAGCGCGGCCTCCGCGGCCGCATCGATCTCCTGCGTGATCTCCGCTTCGATGGCCTCGAGCCGATCGCGCGCGAGCCCCTGCCGCAGGAGGTGTTCCTCGTAGAGCCCGATCGGGTCGCGACGCCCCCAGTGCTCGAACAGCGATGCATCGAACGTCGCGCGCGCCTCGGCCTCGTCGTGTGTTGCATGACCGCCCATGCGGAACGTCTCCACCACCAGCAGCGTCGCACCGCCGCCATCGCGCGCGTGGTCGGCCGCCAGCTTCGTTGCCGCAAACACGTCGAGCACGTTGTTGCCATCCGCGAATGCGCCGCGCAGCCCGTACATCGCCGGCCACGCATCGAAGCCGTCGACCTGATGCTGGTCCAGCCGTGTGCCGAGCGCCACCTGATTGTTCTGCAGCACGAAGATCACGGGCACGCGGAGCACACCGGCGAGGTTGAATCCCTCATGCACGGCGGCGGTTTTGGTTGCACCGTCGCCCACCCACGTCAGCGCCACGCGACGTTCACCGCGCTGGCTGAACGCGAGCGCGAGACCCGTCGCGACCGGCACCATGTCACCGACGTGCGAGATCGGCTGGAGCACCCCGCAGCCGATGTCGCCGAAATGACCGTCGCGCCCGCCATTCGGGCCGGCGGCCGTGCCCAGGTATCCCGCGAAGATCCGCTGCAGCGGCATGCCCATCTCGTGAAACGCACCCGCGTTCCTGATCATTGGTGCGACGATGTCGCGGTCGCGATCCAGTGCGTGAACGCTCCCGATCGTCACCGCCTCCTCGCCCGTGCCCAGCCACGCCTTCGAAATGACGCCGCGTCGGACCCAGCGCTTCAGCGCAATGTCATGCAGCCGGAATCGGACCATGCCCGCATACAGGTCGAGCAGCGCTGCTTCATCGAGCGAGTCGATGATGCGACGCCGCTCCGCATCGCGGTTCACCCGATCCGCATACCCGTTGACGAGCTGCGGGTCGGGGTTCCAGCCGACGTATTCCGGCGGGTCGTATGGAGGATAGCGGCGCATGGGGCACAACGTAGCCGCGGCGGACGTGCGGGAAAAGGCGGACCCGGAACCCGTTCTGCAGAATGGCTCATCTGAGCGGCGCAGTGTCCCGGCCGCTCAGGCCTCACATGTGCGGCCGGAGCACGCCTGTGTCAGGACCGGCCATTCTGC
>DATABQ010000248.1:0-8863 GCA_036259495.1 Longimicrobiales bacterium
CCGCGGTAACGATCGGCCTGCGCGTCGAACCAGCTGTTGAACCTGCCAATGCCGCGTGTCAGGAAGTTGCCGTGACCGCCCGCCGCCTTGTGCGGATCGACACCCCACCACGCCGCGAGCATCGGTGTCAGCGTGAACGACACGAAGAGCGACACGAGCACCGCCCACGCCACCGTCATGCCGAACTCGTAGAAGAAGCGGCCGATGATGCCGCCCATGAACGCCACCGGTACGAACACGGCCACGATCGAGAACGTCGTCGCCATGACGGCGAGGAAGATCTCGCGCGTGCCCCAGCTCGCCGCCGTGAAATGGTCCTCGCCCATCTCGCGATGGCGCACGATGTTCTCGATGACCACGATCGCATCGTCGATCAGAATACCGATCGAGAGCGACAGTCCCATCAGCGTCAGCATGTTCAGCGTGAAGCCGAGGATGTTCATCAGCACGAACGACGAGATCACCGACACCGGCAGCGCGAGCGATGTGATCGCCGTCGCCTTCCAGTCGTTCAGGAACAGCATCACGACGATGATCGTCAGGAGCGCGCCGAGGATCAGCTCGAAAATGACGTCCTCGACGGAGTGCCGGATCTGCTCGGAGTTGTCGCGTACGATCGATACTTCGACGCCCGGAGGCAGCTCGGCACCGAGCTCCTCGACCTCCTCCTTCACCTCGTCCGCGACCGCGACCGTATTTGCGCCGGAGACCTTCTGGACGTCGAGCGATACCGCGCGCTGGTTGTTCACGAACGCGAGCGAGCGCTCCTCCTCCGTCGCATCCTCGACGCGCGCGATCTGCGACAGCCGGACGGGCTGGCCGTTGCGGTTCGCGACCACGACCGACTCGAACTGCGACGGATCGGTGATGCGGCCGGTGACGCGCACGAGCTCCTCACTCGTGCCGCGCTCGACACGTCCGGCCGGCGCCTCGACGTTCTGCCGCTGGAGCGCACCCATCACCTCTTCGACCGACACGCCGTACGATTGCATCTGCGCGGGATCGATGTACACGCGGATCTCGCGCAACAGCCCGCCGGCGAGCTGCACGTTACCCACGCCGCTTACGCTCTCGAGCCTGCGGCGCACGTCCTCGTCCGCCAGGCGCGTCAGCTCCGCGACGCCCATCGTGTTCGATGCGAGTGCCAGCGAGATGATCGGCTGGTCCGCCGGGTCGAACTTCTGCACGACGGGAGGATCGATATCCTCCGGCAGCTGCCGCCGGATCAGGTCGATCTTGGAGCGAATGTCCGTCGCGGCCTGATCGCCGTCACGGTCGAGGTCGAACTCGACGATGACCTGCGACACGCCCTCGAGCGAGATCGACGTGATGCGGTCCACGCCCTCGACCGGGTTGAACGCCTCCTCGAGTCGGCGCGTGACTTCGCGTTCGACCGTCTCCGGGCTCGCGCCGACGTACACCGTCTGCACGGCCACGACCGGAACGTCCACTTCCGGGAACTGGTCGATCGGCAGACGACGGAAGCTGAACAGGCCGAGCACGATCAGGCCCAGCATCATCATCGTCGTGAACACGGGCCGGCGAATGGCGACATCGCTCAGACCGCTGCCGCCTATGCTGCCGTGCTTCGTCTCTTCCGGCTTCATTCGCTGTCCCTCCGCATCCGGCTTGTCTTGCTCGCTCATCGCTCCGTCTCCGCAGGCGATGCCGGGCCGCCCGCATTCGCGAACCGCACCAGCATGCCCTCCTCGACCGCACCCGGCGACGTGAGCACACGATCCCCCGCGCTCAGTCCGGAGACGATCTCGACCAGACCGGTCCTGTCATCGCGAATGCCCGTGACGACCGGCCGTCGTGTGAGACGCTCCTGCTCGATGACCCATACATACGTGCCGCCATCTTCGGTACGCACTGCACCCGTGGGCACGGCGAGCACGCTGTCGCTCACTTCGCTGAGCACGCGTCCCGTCGCGAACACGCCGCCGACAATGCGGCCGCCCGGGTTCGGCAGGCGCAGATACACGCCCACCTGACGCGTCGCGGGATCGGCCGTAGGCTCGACACGCGCCACCACACCCTCGAACGTCTGCCCCGGATATGCATCGACCGTGAACTCGACACGCTGACCGCGCTCGACACGTGCGGCGGACTGCACGGGCACCTGGCCGGCCAGCTCGAGCTCGGCCGTGTTGACGACCGTGATCAGCGCGTCGCCCGGACTCACCGCTTCGCCCTGACTGACATGGCGGCCGCTCACTTCGCCCGCAATCGGCGACGTGATGTTCGCACGCCGCGCCGACTCCGATGCGGATGACGCCTGCGCCCGCGCGGCCGCGAGCTGCCCCTCCGCCGCCTGGTACGCGGCTTCCGCCGTCTGCAGGGCGATCTGTGATATCGCACCCCGCTCATACAGCGTGCGCGATGACTGCAGCTGCTGCCGCGCCAGCGCGAGGTTCGCTTCCGCCGCCGATACCTGCGCCAGCGCGCCGGCGGCCGCGCTGCGGATGCCTTCCGCCTCGATCACCGCGATCAGCTGACCGCGGCGGATCGGGTCGCCGCGGTCGACCGCCAGCCGCCCGACGATGCCGGGCACCTGAGTGCGGACCTCGACGATCATCTCGGGATTCAGCGTCCCGGTCAGCACGATGCCGCCGGTGATGCGTGTCGGCTGCACGACCGCGACGTCCGTCGGCTGGAGCACCACAGCCTCCGGCTCGGCCTGCGCCTGTGGTGTCTCCCCTGCGCTGTCGCCGCCGCACGCTGCCGTGAGCAGCAGCAGCATCAGTGCGAGCCCCTTCACGGGCCGCATCGATCCGTTCATGTATGTATCCCCCGCCCGTTGGTCAGCGAACATCGATGAGTGTGACGCCCAGCGCGCGCTCTGCACGCGCGAGTGCGAGATAGAAATCGTGATATGCGTTTGCTTCGTTCATGCGCGCCTGCTGGAGCGCGAGCCGCGCATCGGACACATCGAGCTGCGTCGCGAGACCTTCCGAGTACCGCAGCTCCGTCAACTCGTAGACGCGCGTTGCCTGCGTCACATTGCGAGTCGCGGCCGCGATCTGCGCGCGCGCCTGCTCCAGCTCGCCCAGCGCCTGCTCGTACTCCAGTCGCACGCCTTCACGCAGCTGGTCCACCTGCAGCTCGGCCTGCCGCACCTGTGCCTGCGCCGCGTCGACCTCCGCACCGCGCCGCAGTCCCTGGAACAGCGGCCACTGCACCACGAAGCCGACCGTCCAGTCGTCCTGCCATTCGCTCGGAACGAAGCCGCTCGGGAACGCCTGCCGCGACAGGTTCGCCTGCAGGTTCACGCTCGGCAGGTACGCGCCGCGCGCGATGTCGACCTGCTCGCGCCGGATCTCCACCTGCTGTTCCGCCCCCGCGATCGCCGCACGTCGCTCGAGCTGCGGCTCCGCTTCCGCAAGACTCGGCAGGAGCACATCCGCAGGGTCCGGCAGCGCCGGGTCCGCCGCGGCGAGGTCGGTGGTGAGGCTGACCGGCGCATCGATCGGCAGGTTCACGAGGCGCTTCAGATTCAGCAGCGCCAGCTCCCGCGCATTGCGCGCCTGCACGAGCTGAGGCCGCAGATTCTCCAGCTCCACTTCCGCACGCATCGCATCCAGCTCCGATGCCTGGCCGGTTTCAAGCAGCAGCCGCACACGATCCAGATGCTCCTCCGCCAGCCCCACGCTCGCCTCGACGATCTCCTCCGCTTCGTCTGCGAGCAGTGCGCCGTAATACGTCTCGCGCACCTGGAGCGCGACGTCCGCCCGCGCCTCCGTCAGCGATGCCTCCGCCGCCGTCTCCGCATGCCGCGCCGCCTGCACACCCGAGATGATCCGGCCGCCCGAAAACAGCGGCTGGTTCAACGTCGCAGCCGCCGTCCACGCGTTCTCGCGACCGAACGGCAGATCGCTGAACAGACCGCCGAGCGCACCCATCGCCGCGTTCGGCGTGTTCCGCTCCAGATACGCGATCCGCTCCTGCAGCGATGCCGTCGAATCGGGCTCGAAGCGCAGGCTGTCCGGAATCTCGATGTCCGCACCCTGGAACACCGACCGCAGCGTCTTCGTGTAGCCGACCTGCGTGTTCACCTGCGGCAGCAGCGACGAGCGCGCCGTGCGCACCTGCGCCGATGCGGAACGCACCTGCTGCTGCGCCACACGCACCTCTTCGCTCCGCTCCATCGCCAGCGACAGCGCGTCCGTCAGACTCAGCGCCACCGAGTCCGTCCGCTCCTGCCCCGCCACAGGCGCAGCACTCAATACCGCCAGCAGCACCAGCGAGCTCGCCGCCCGCGCCGCTCCGATCACTCTCATTTCACTCTCCTCACCAATCCACGCCCGCTTCACTTTTCCGCAACCCCGTGTCGCGCACACCAGCGGTCACGCGCCTCGCGCATCGTCACCAGCAGATGATCATGGAAGTCCACGAACTCGTTCAGCCGCGCCCGGACCTTCTCGTCCGACGCCGCCGCCACACCCTCCGACATCGCCTCACGCAGCTGGGCGAACCGCTCCAGCCGCAACGCTACCATCCGTCCCATCATCCGGTCGCCGATCTGGTAGAATACGCGACGGTCACCCGGATGTGTCACCCGCTCCAGTGCACCCAGCCGCTCCAGAAGTCGCGTGTCCTGGCTGATGCTGCCCTTGCTCGCATGCAGCGCCTTCGCCAGGTCCTCCAGCGACTGCGGCTCCGATGAAAGCAGCAGATGCCCGAAGATCCGACCCGCAATCCGCGTCAGGCCGTCACTCTCCAGGATGTGTCCCATTCGTTCGACGAACCGCGCCTCGGCGGCTTCTTTCCGGTTCTGGTCAGCCATGGCCGGAACGCTAACCACATCGTGACGTTCAGTCAAGACTGAACGGACCAAACGCTGGGCACCGCCATTTTCTGGCCGCTCCGCCCTGCTTCTGTACTGTGACGAATGAGAGGCCCGAAATTCGACAGGCAGGTTGTTCAAGGTGGCCGAGGGTCTCAACGCCGTGCGTGTGCGCGTGTGTGTTCGCGTGCGCGTGCGGCCGTTTTTCCAGTGCTCCCCCGAGCCATGGCGCCCGTCGGGACATCGTTATGACGGTGCATTCGCGCCGGATTTTACGATCGCGCGCGCGCACGCGCACGCGCAGGCGCACGGGGTTAACGGCGGGAATCTGGCGGAACTTGCGGTGGGGCCGTCATCCAACCGCGAGGTAGCACAGGCACGAGGTAGCACAGGCACAATGCACAGGCACAATGCACACGTGCGACCGGATGGATTCCTGTGCCTGTGCTGTGTGCCACTTCACTCAGTCGTTAATCCATGCTCCCTCAGCGTCCTCCAGAACTCTGCGGCCCTCTGCGACTGAGTCTGTCGAGACACCTCCCCCTCCCCGTAGAGCCCTTCAATCCTGCCGGCGCACAAAGGCCCTCTTCCCCCGGATCTTCGTACCGCGGAGTGCAGCGACGACGGCGGCGGCGGCAGAATCGGGGACCTCGACGAAGGAGGACTCGTCGGCGATCTCGATGGCGCCGATGTCGCGGCCGCTGATGCCGGCCTCATTCGCGATGGCGCCGACCAGGTCCTGAGGGCGGATCCCGGCGCTGCGTCCGACGCCGATGAAGATGCGTGCTGTGCCGGCGTCGCTGCTGCTGCGGGGCTTGCGGGCCGGGCGTGACTCGTCGCCGCGGCGTGGGCGGGATCCGCGTTCGCTGCGCTCCCTTCCCGGCCGTTCGCGCGGAGGGGGAGCGTCGCGGATCTCCTCGTCGGAAGTGGTGCCATCCGCTTCGTGCGCGATCTTCACGGCGGCCATCGCGACGTCCATCACATCGAACTCGGATGCGAGCGATTCGACGATGACGCGGTACTTGTCCATGTCGTCGGCGAGGATCGTTTCGCGGAGTGAGGCGCGGGTGATCTCGAGTCGGCGCGCGTGCAGGTCGGCGACGGTGGGCACCTTCGCAACGGTGATGCGCTGGCGAGTGACGCGCTCGATGTTCCTGAGCATGCGATGTTCGCGCGGCTCGGCGAGTGTGATCGCGACGCCTTCCCTGCCTGCCCGGCCGACGCGTCCGATGCGATGCACGTAGGCTTCGGGCGCGGAGGGCACATCGTAGTTGATCACGTGCGTGAGCTGGTCGATGTCGAGCCCGCGCGCAGCCACGTCGGTTGCGACGAGCAGATCGGCGATGCCTCCGCGTAGCCGGCCCATGGCGCGGTCCCGCTGTTCCTGCGACATCCCGCCGTGCAGTGCTTCGGCGCGGTAGCCGCGGGCGTTCAGCGTGTCGGAGATCTCGTCGACTTCATTGCGTGTGCGGCAGAAGACGATCGCGGCCGTCGGTGCCTCGACATCGAGCACGCGGCCGAGTGCGAGCAGCTTCTGCGCGCGCGGAACGATATAGGCCGTCTGCGCCACGAGCGGCGCGGAGCCTTCCTCGACCTTCTCGCGTGCGATCTCGATGCGGATCGGGTCGCGCAGATGACGACGCGCGAGGGATCCGATGCGCGGAGGCATCGTCGCGGAGAACAGCACGGTCTGCCGTTCCTCCGGCGTCTCGTTGAGTATCGCATCGAGATCGTCCGCGAATCCCATGTCGAGCATCTCGTCCGCTTCATCGAGCACGACAGTGCGCACGTTGTCGAGCTTGAGCGTGCCGCGGCGGATGTGATCGAGCGCGCGCCCCGGCGTCGCGACGACGAAGTGCACGCCGCGGCTCAGCGCCCGGAGCTGACTGCCGATCGGCTGACCGCCGTAGATCGGGAGCACGCGCGCACTGAGCTCCCTGCCATAGCGGTGCATCGCCTCGGCGACCTGCACCGCGAGCTCACGCGTCGGCACGAGCACGAGCGCCATCGGCTGCGGCGCGGCGGCATCCTCGGACAGGAGCTGGAGCAGCGGCAGCGCGAACGCCGCCGTCTTGCCCGTCCCCGTAGCCGCCTGGCCGAGCAGGTCGCGGCCCTCCAGGAGCGGCGGTATCGACTCCCTCTGAATGGGAGTCGGCTCCTCGTACCCGAGCCCGGTCAGCGCACTGAGGAGCTGCTCGGCGAGCCCGAGGTCTGCGAACGTCGTTGCATCGTCTTCGGATTCCGGCGACATCTTCTTCCTTGCTGTACCTGGTCTGTGCGTCTGCTGTACCCGGTCTGCGCCTGGTCTGTCTGTGCCTGGTCTGTGCGTGCCAGGTCTGTCTGTCGGTTCGTCTGGTGGCTACGCCACGTCATCACCCGTGCCGTGACTGCTCAGCGCCTGCTCGAACTCGCGCATGACCTGCGCCACGGGCTTCACCTCGTCGATCGCGTGCACGCTCCGGCCGGCCTGCCAGAAGTCCTGCGTCGCCTTCGGGTCGAGCGACGCCTTCCGCAGCTGCATCGCAGAGCGAACCGCGTAGAACGATCGCATCCAGTGCTTCGTCCTGCGACCGCGCAGCATCCAGCGCGCGAACGCGCCCGCCTTGGTACCGACGCGTTCGACGTACGGCGTGCGGATGACGGCGAGGGGGACGCCCGTGATGCGTTCACTCAGGACGATGTCGTCCTCGTCCGCATCGACGATCGCGCGCTTGTACGCATCGCTCGCGGTGCATTCCGTGGTCGCGATGAATCGCGTGCCGAGCTGGACACCGTCGTAGCCGATGCGGAGCGCGTCGACGAGATCGCGTGCGTCGCCGACACCGCCTGCACAGACGAGCGGCAGCCCGAGCGGAGCGAACTCATCGAACAGCTCCTGCACGGATTTCGGTCCGGCATGTCCGCCGGCGCGGCTGTTGACGGCGATGAGTCCGTGCACGCCGCCGGCGACGGCCTTGTCCGCCCACTTGCGTTCCGTGACGTCGTGGTACACACGTGCGCCGGACTGCTCCGCGCGTTCGACGACCCACCGCGGATTGCCGAGCGATGTGACGAAGAAGCGGACGCCCTCCTCCAGCGCGATGTCGATCCATCGCTCCATCCGGTCACGATATATGCGCGATGAGCTCTCCAGCAGCGCGTTCATCCCGATCGGACGATCCGTGAGCCGGCGGATGTAGCGCAGCCCTTCACGGAAGTCGTGCCCGTGCACGTATGTGAGGGATACGGGCTGCACGACACCGATCCCGCCCGCCGCGGATACCGCCGCGACGAGCTCGGGATTGCTGCACGGATACATCGCGCCACCGATGACGGGCAGCGCGATTCCGAGCTCCCGTGTCATGCGCGTGTCGGCGAGTGTCATTCGACGTCCCCCGCCATCTGCGTGTCGGCGTGCGTCATCCGGTTTCCCCCGTCATCCGCGTGTCGGCGAGGGGTCACACGCGCTCCAGGGTCCAGGTGACGGTGACGGTGCTCACGACCGCTCCGGACGTGTCGCGGATCTCGGCGTGCACCTGCGCGGTAGTCGGTTCCGTCACTTCCGGCAGATCGGCGATGCCTGTCGCCGTGAGCGTGCCGCGAGCCTTGCGACGGTACTCGATCGTGATCGCGGTCGGGATGCCGCGCACGCCGACCGGCATGGCGGCCGAAGCCGCGAGGCCGCTCGCCAGCTCGCCGAGATTGGCGAGCGCGATCGCATGGACGGAGCGCAGATGGTTCCGCACCCCTCGCCGATCCTTCAGCTCGACCACCGCGCGCCCCGGCTCCAGCTCCCGCACGAGCGCGTTGATCGTGCCGGTGTAGGGAGCCATCCGGCCGACGAACCGGCTGAACAGCCATTTTCCGCCGGGCCGGCCGCTCACCCGCTTCCACGCATCCAGGAGCCGGGCACCGTGTGACGCGTCGCGCCTGCTGTCGTTCATGGGGTGAGACTACGGTGTGGCGCTACTGGCCACAACTTGGGAGGCCACGGCCCCGCCACGGGCGTGTCGGATGCTTGTGCGGAACACGCCGCCGAAGGTTGTGCGGAACGTGCTGCCGATGAGCGGTAGCAGGGGCTTTGGGCGGAGGGTGCCT
>DATABQ010000249.1:0-2690 GCA_036259495.1 Longimicrobiales bacterium
CACGCGACGCGCAGTCGCTGGCGCGGCTTTCAGAAGCGCTGGGCGCGCCGATCATCATCGCGGACGCGTGCGACATCACGGAACGCATCGATCGCTCACACCGCATCATCGGCGCGGGAGGCCATGCACTCGTGCTGGCATCCGGCGACGCGTCGGCGTGGCATGCCGACCTTGCGGCTTCGGGTATCGACTGTGCGTGGCAGGTGGATGCCGACTGTCTCGACATACCGGCTGCGGCGGATCTGCTGCTGCGGAATTCCCGACCGGTATTGCGCTACATCCGCGTCATCGGCGGCGGCCCGGAAACGGCGCAGCAGGAGGGTCGTGGAATAGGCGCGCTCATGGGCAGGCTGGCGCTCGCGGGATATGACGGACCGGTGGTGCTGGCACCGAGCTCGACGCGCTATAGAGTCGCCTGGGAGACGTGGCTCGGGCGGCGCGGCGGCTGGGGCTGCGGCGGCAGGTCGTCGGCCGCGGAGCTCGTGCACCTGCCGCTTGCAACAGCAACAGGAGGAACAGAATGAAGACGGAGCTGCATCTGGATGTCCGGCCGGTCGCGCCGAAGGATCGTTATGACCAGATCATGGGCGCGTATGATTCCCTCGACGTCGGTGAAACGATGGAGCTCATCGTGGATCATGACCCGCAGTGCATGTATTACACGCTCCTCGCGACGCGTGGCGCCGGGTCATTCACATTCGACTACCTCGAGAACGGCCCGGAGACGTGGCGCGTGCTCGTTGGTCGAGTCACCCTGGCTGTGGAGATTACCTGATGCCATCGATCCAGCGTCCGCTTTCGGGAGATGTGATGGTCTTCCGACTGGATGAGGAACGCGAGCGTACTGCCGACCCGCAGGCTGTGGAGAAGCACGGCCGCTCTGCGCGCACCCTGCTGAAGAACGGTCCCATGCGTGTCACACTGGTCGTGCTCGGGCCCGGCGGGCAACTGGCCGAACATAGCGCCGACGGTCCCATCACCGTGCAGCCGCTCGATGGCACGATCCGCTTCACGGCTGCGGGTGAGACGACCGAGCTTGGCGCAGGCGAGCTGCTCGCGGCGGGTGCCGGCGTGCCGCATTCGGTGAGCTCGCAGGAAGGCGCCGCGTTTCTGCTGACGGTGGCCAGACCCGATGCATCGGATAAGTCCCAGGGGCACGAGTAGCGGGTGTATACGCTCGTCCGGCGCTTCATCAAGACAGGCGTGCTGTTCCTGTTCTCCGGTCTGGCCCTCGGCGGCTGGCTGCTCGTTCGCAGGGAGCTGTTCGGTATCTGGCCGCACCCGCACCTGGTCTCGGCGCATGCGCATGCAGTACTGGTCGGGTTCGTCCTGTTCCTCATCTTCGGAGTGGCGCTCTGGTTGTTTCCGCGTGCACCGAAGGATGACGACCGGTATACCCCGGGCCGTGTGGAAGCAGCGTACTGGGTGCTCACATTGTCGACGGGGTCACGATTCGTCGCGGAAGCATCGCGCGCCTGGTCCGAGGCGTCCTTCCTGCCGTGGATCGTCGTACTCGGCGGTCTGGGCCAGATTGCAGGTGCGGCGCTCTACTTCTGGGCGATGTGGACGCGCATCCGGCCGGTGGGCAGCCATCTGCGAGAGGCGCAGGGCGAGCGATTCTGAAGCACACGGCGCAGCAGGGAGGTCGAGCGATGAGCACGCAGATCACGCGGCTCAAGGGACAGCTGACAGACGCAGCGACGGGAACGCGGGTGAACCTGCGGACGGGGCGCGGTCCGCGTGCGATCGTCGTCGTTCACTCCGCCGACTGTGCGGAGTGCCGCGCGTATCTCGAACGGCTTGCCGGAGCCTCCGATTCGTTCCGCGAATGGGACGGACGAGTGAATGTGGTCGTGAACGAGGACGCCGTAAGCGCGTCGGCGCTTCGGAGCGGCGCTTTGGCCTTCCTCCAGGTACTGGCGGATCCGGACGCTGCGCTCGGGGCCGAGCCGGCCGCGGTCCTGCTCGCGGACGAGTGGGGAGAGGTCCATTTCGCCGTGCAGGCGGTCATGGATCATTCGCTGCCGGGCGCGCAGGAGATCGGAGAATGGATGAAATTCATCTCGATACAGTGTCCGGAGTGTGAACAGCCGGAAGGCGAATGGAGGGACTTGAGTTGAGCACGGAAGCGTGGCTGGAAGGGCCGCTCGAAGGATATCCGCCGCTGCTGATGCCAGTGGCGCACTCTCTCGTGCAGGCGAAGCGCGACCTGCGTGCGGCGGCAGGAGGCCTCCCGGAAGCGAAGCTGTGGCAGCGCCCCGGCGGCGCGGCGTCGATCGGATTCCACCTGGTGCACGCGGCCGGGAGCGCAGACCGCCTGTTGACGTACGCGCTCGGCAATGCGCTGACCCCGGAGCAGCTCGAGGCGCTCGCCGCGGAGAGGCACGCGGAGGAAAGCGGCGCATCAGCCGCGTCGTTGATCGAACGTGTCGACGCCGTGCTGGACCGGGTGCTGGATACGCTGCGACGCACGAATGAAAACGAACTGACGGCGGTTCGATACGTGGGACGTGGACGTGTGCCCAGCACGCTCATCGGCCTGCTGTTCCACATTGCCGAGCATACGCAGCGTCATACGGGCCAGGTGGTGACCACGGCGAAAGTGGTCAGGGGCAGCGGCGTGTAGCCGGCAGGCCCGGCTCGCGGCCGGGGCGCACGTCGATTTGTGCACCGCGCGGGATGGTATATCT
>DATABQ010000250.1:0-10150 GCA_036259495.1 Longimicrobiales bacterium
GGACTTCGTCCATGGCCATGGCGCGTATGACGAGCGTGGACGCCTGAGAGCCGGAGTTGCCGCCGCTGGCGATGATGAGCGGAATGAACAGTGTCAGGAATGAGAGTGCCTCGATGCTGTCCTGAAACTGCCCGAGCGCGGTTGCGGTGAGCATGGCGCCGAGGAAGAGGAAGATGAGCCAGCCGACGCGCTTGCGGATGAGGGAGAACACGCCCGTGCGCAGGTAGGGCAGCTCGAGGGCTTCGAGACCGCCGAACTTGTGTGCGTCTTCGGTGGCCTCTTCCTCGACGACGTCGACGATGTCGTCGACAGTGACAATGCCCTTCATGCGGCCGGTGCGATCGACGACGGGTAGCGCGATCACATCGTACTCGGCGAACAGGCGGGCAACGGCTTCCTGGTCCATCTCCTCGTGCACCGCGACGAAGTCGGTCAGCATGATGTCGCGCACGCGGTGCGAGCCGGGCAGGGAGAAAAGGGACCGGAAAGACACGATGCCGAGGAGCCGCTGGTCGGGCTCGAGGACGTACGTGTAGTAGATCGTCTCCAGCTCCACCCCGGCGACTGCCTGCTTGCGCAGGTAGCTGACGGCTTCATCGACGGTCATGTTGGGCCGCACGCGGGCGAAACGCGAGGACATGAGTCCGCCGGCCTCGTCCTCCTCATAGGCGAGGAGCACGGTCACCTCGCGACGGGTCGCATCATCGAGCAGCGCGAGCAGGCTGGCGCGCTCGTCGTCATCGACGTCCTGGAGCAGGTCGACGGCGTCGTCGGGCGCGAGGTGGCGCAGCCACGTACGGCGCTCGTGCGTGCGCAGTGCAAGCAGCAGCTCGGCCTGGTCGTGCGGGTCCAGATCCGAGAAGAACTCGCCGGCCGCGCCCGCGTCGAGCAGACGGAATCCTTCCAGCCGGTCCTCTGCGGAAAGCAGCCACCACACTTCGCGCAGCTCGTGGATGTCGATGTCGGTGCGCTCGGCCATGGCTGATCATGCGAAGCGGGAGTCGTGCGCATGCGCGGGAATCGCGCGTCGGCGCGTCGCGAGTCTACGCGCGCGGAGGAGCGGTGGCAAGCGCGAACGTGGGGGTGCGATCGGTCGCCGTGACGCCACCGTTACCGGACCGTCCGCATTTGGAGATTCACCCGGTCTATCGTCACAGCACGGGGATGCAACCGCCTGGCGGCGGCTCGAATCTTCAACCGGGAAAATCGATGACAAGGCAGCGTATTCGAGGAATGGCGTACGGGCTGATGGCAGCGGCCGTCCTGCTGCACGGCGGATCCATCTTCGCGCAGGGTACCGGCCGTATCGTCGGCCGCGTGGTGGACGCGCAGACGGGTGAGGGCATCGCGAATGTGTCCGTTGAGGTCCGGGGCACCGGGGTCGGCGCGCTCAGTGGCACGGCCGGCCGCTACGTGATCACAGGCGCGCCCGCGGGCTCGGCCGTACTGCAGGCTCAAAGCATCGGCTATGCGACGAAGACGATCGCGGACGTCATGGTGGCGGATGGTGCCGTGGTCGAGCAGAACGTGCTGCTCGAACCTGCGGCCGTCGCGCTCGAGGCGATCGAGGTGAGCGCGGCGGCCGAGCGAGGCAGCGTAGGTCGCGCACTGAACGAGCAGCGGAATGCCAGCGCGATCGTGAACGCCATCACGGCCGAGCAGATGTCGAGGAGTCCGGACGGTGACGCCGCCGCGGCACTCCAGCGCGTGAGCGGCGTCACCGTTCAGGACGGCAGGCACATATTCGTGCGCGGCCTGGGTGAGCGATACACGACGACATCGCTGAACGGTGCGCGTATTCCCAGCGCGGACCCGGAGCGGAAGGTGGTGCCGCTCGACCTGTTCCCGAGCGGGCTGCTCCAGACGATCACGGCTACCAAGACGTTCACACCCGATCAGCCGGGCGACTTCAGCGGCGCGCAGGTGGACATACGCACGCGCGAGTTCCCGGGCGAGCGGCAGTTCACGTTGTCCGCGGGTGCCGGGTTCAACGATCGCGTCACAGGCGTTCTCATGCCTGCTGCACCGACGGAAGGTACCGAATGGCTGGGGAGCGCCGGTGACGCGCGGGCACTGCCGCGGAGTGTCGCCGAAGCCGGCACGTTCAGCAGCGGAATCTCGCAGGACGATTTCAACACGATGGTCAACGATTTCCGCGACGTGTGGTCGGCGGAGCGGCGCACGGGCCGCGGCAGCTCATCGTTCGGCGCATCACTCGGCGGTACCGACGCGTTGTTCGACCATGACATCTCCTACCTGCTGAGCGGCACATACTCGTATGGCGAGGAGGTGCGCGCGGATGAGGTGCGCGCACGTGCGCAGGCCGGCAGCGGTGGCACGACGAACGAAGTCGACCGGTTCAACGGTGCGACCGGCCGCACCACTGTACTCTGGGGCGGCCTCGCCAGCATGAGCACCCTGCTCGGCCAGCACACACGCGCATTCTTCAACGGCACGTACAACAGAACCGCTGACAACGAGGCGCGTTTCGAGATCGGCTCGAGCGAGAACTACGGCGGCATGCCGATGCAGATCCAGCGTCTGCGCTTCGTGGAGCGGAGTGTGTACTCGGCGCAGTGGGGCGCCGAGCATCACCTGGGCCGCCACATTGTGGACTGGCGCGCCACGGCCGCGGGCGTCCGGCGCTACGAGCCCGACCGCTCCGAGCTGGTATATGCGCGGACGGACGCCGATCAGCCGTTCCGCTGGTTTTCCGCAACGAGTGAAGGTGCGGTCCGAACATTCGGTGATCTCGAGGAGTCGTCGCGCGAAGTTCGTGCGAACTATCGGCTGAACCTCGGCGGTTCCGGTGACGGCAGTTCCGCAAGAGCGGGCGTGCTGTACCGGCAGACGGAGCGGGACGCAGTCAACCACGCATACAGCATTTCGGCGACTCAGCTCCCGCTCCCGGCTCTCGAGCTGACAGCGGAGCAGATCTTCGATGGCCGCTTCACGGCGGACGGCCACAGCTACATGCGCGTGAGCCCTATGGCACAGGGTGGCTCGTATACCGCTGGGGATCGTCTGCTGGCCGTATACGCGATGCTCGACCTCGCACTCGGTGAGCGCGTGCAGATCGTCGGCGGTGCTCGCGTTGAGCGATCCGAGCTCGAAGTCCACGCGCAGTCGACGCTCGGCACGGAGGCCGTCACGACCAGCCCGACGTACACGGACATCCTGCCGTCGCTGGCGCTCAACCTGAAGCTGACCGACGCGCAGAATCTCCGACTTTCCGTCTCGCAGACGCTCGCGCGACCGGAGTACCGGGAGCTGGCGGATGTGCAGTACCGGGAGGTGCTCGGCGGCGAGAACGTGCGCGGCAATCCTGCACTGGAGCGCACGATGATCAGGAATGCCGATGTGCGCTGGGAATGGTACCCGGAAGCCGGCGGTGTGCTGTCGCTCGGCGCATTCGCGAAGCAGTTCGATGCACCGATCGAGCGCGTCTACCGCGCGACGTCCGGCACCAGTGTCGTCACGTTCGTCAACGCGGAGTCCGCGTCGAACATGGGTGTCGAGCTGGAAGCACGTAAGCGACTCGGGTTCGTCGCCGAACCGCTGGAATCGCTCACCGCATTTGCGAACCTGACACTCATGAAGAGCAGGATCGAAGTCGCACGCTCTGCGTCGAGCCAGACGAACGCTGAACGACGAATGGTGGGCCAGGCGCCCTATGTCGCGAATGCGGGACTCACCTGGGCCCCACTCTGGCGCGGCTCCAGCGCGACGGTGCTGTACAACGTCGTCGGCGATCGCATCGCAAGTGCAGGCGAGGTGCCGCTCCCGGATGTGGTGGAGCGGTCACGCCACGTGGTGGATGTGTCGCTTCGGACGACGGTCCTGAGATCCGTCTCGTTGAAGCTCGATGCCGAGAATCTGCTGGATGCGGTACATGAGGTGAGGCAGGGCGACGTGGTGCGGGAGTCGTATCGGGGCGGAAGGCGGGTGAGTGTCGGCGTTTCGTGGAAGCAATGAGTGCCGTGACGCGATCGAGACAGACGCGAGACGGTGCGGGTGCATGCGGGTGTTCTCTTGTGTGTGACGGACAGGCGCAGGCGGTCGCGCTCACCGCGTTACCGCAGATCAGCTCACGAGAAGAAGGGTGATGCAATGACGTCTCGACTCAGGTTCGTACCGATACTTCTGGCGGCGCTGGTGGCCGGAGGGTGCGATGATGATCCGATCGAACCGCCGACGCTGAACGTGCCGGCGAATGTGCAGGCGGCGGCGACGTCGCCGACATCGGTGACGGTCAACTACGGAGCAGTGGCGGGTGCGACGAGCTACGTGATCGAGCGTGCAGCCGGCGCAGCGGGTGGATCGCTGACGTACACGCAGGTCGGCACGAGCAGCACCAGCCCATATGTGGACGCCACGGTGCAGCCGGCCACGACCTACCAGTACCGCGTCGCTGCGGTGAGCGGGACACGGCAGAGCGCGTTCAGCAGCGCGGCACAGGTCACCACTCCGGCGGATGGCTCTGCAGCAGTGACGATCAGCGGCGACATCACGGCGAACCGCACGCTGCATGCGGACACCACATACACACTGAGCGGCTTCGTCCATGTGACGGCGGGCGTCACGCTCACGATCGAGCCGGGCACGACGGTTCTAGGCGACTACAACACGCTCGGCTCGTCGCTCTTCATACTGCGCGGCGGCCGGATCATGGCGTGCGGCACGGCGTCTCAGCCGATTGTGTTCACGTCATCGCGTCCCGAGGGCGAACGGCAGCCGGGCGACTGGGGCGGTCTGGTCATCATCGGCAACGCGACGGTCAATCGCGGTGCGAACACGGAGCTCGAAGGTCGAGCGGGCGAGATCACTTACGGCGGCGGTACGGATGACGCCGACGACAGCGGTGAGCTGTGCTATGTGCGCGTGGAGTTCGCGGGTCATGCGATCTCGCCGAACAACGAGCTGAATGCGTTCACGTTCGCAGCGGTGGGCAGCGGTACGAAGCTCGAGTACCTCCAGGCGATGTCCGGCCTGGACGATCATTTCGAGTGGTTCGGCGGGACGGTCGACTCGAAGTATCTCGTATCGTACGAGTCCGGCGACGATCATTTCGATGCGTCGGAAGGCTACCGCGGGCGCTCTCAGTTCATGATCGCGTACCAGTCGAAAGTTCTCACGCCGCGGCCGGGCGCGGGCGATGTGTCGGGCGATCCGCATGGCATCGAGAACGACGGCTGTGACGGCGCAAGCTGCCTCAATGGTCAGGATTCGGAGCCGCACACGCAGCCACTGTGGGCGAACTTCACACTGATCGGCACCGGCGCGGGGGTCGTCGACGCGACGTCGGGCGGACACGGGATGGTGATCCGGCGTGGCGCGGGCGGCTACTACCTGAACGGTGTTGTCGCGCGCTGGCCGAAGTCCGCGCTGTCAGTGCGCGATGCGACGACGACCGATCGCGTCACGACCGGCGAGATGCTCGTCGCGAACGTGCTCGCAGCGGACAACGGGTCGCTGCTGCACGCAGGGCAGGAGGAATACGACACGGCCGCGAACAGCGTCGGCTCGGTCGGAGAGGCGGCCACGAGCCTGTTCAACCTGCTTCCGACCGACCCGGCAAACGCCGGCCAGTTCGACTGGGCGCCCACGGCAGCCGCGCCGCAGCGCACGGGTGGACTCGAGACGTTCCCGGCGAGCATAGCTGCGAAAGCCGGCACATTCGTCACACCGACGCCGTATCGCGGCGCAGCGGACCCGCAGGGTCCGAAGTGGTGGGAGGGCTGGACCGTCTACGCGGACAACTAGTGTTGTGATTCAGAAATCGCGTTGCATTCGGCGCCGGCTGCATCCCGCCCGGCATCGTTGCTCGTCGTCGCCGTAGCGCTGCTACGCCTCCTCCTCGCGCCTTGCCGGGCAGGTGCTTCCGCCCCCTCGGTGCGGACACGGGATTTCTGAATCACAACACCAGCGCACCGTTTCTGAACCGCAGAGACGACCAGCAGGGAATGGCGGTCCGGCAGGCGCGGCAAATCGGTGGCCTGTCGGACCGTCCATCCGTCCTCGAGGAAGCTACACATGTACATGAATCACGAGCACGTGCTATCGACTATCGTCCTCGCCGTCCTGCTGGGAGGCTGTGGCGATCCACGAGGCACTGCAGCGTCGGGTCCCCATGATGCTGCCATCACCGCCGCGGACAGCATCCTCCCGACGGACAGGATCCTCCCGATGGACAGGATCCTCCCGATGGACAGCATGATCGTGCGATACCAGGCGGAACTGCCGCCCGTGACTGCACTCGCTGGCGGGGCGGCCGGATCGCTCGACGAGCTGCTCACGCGATTCGTCACTGCCGTCCGCGACAGCAACGTCGCCGGGCTGGACGCGATCACGCTCACCGAAGCAGAGTTCGCGTACCTCTACTTTCCGTCGTCGATCTATGCGAAGCCGCCGTATGCGCAGCCGCCGGCGGTCAACTGGCTCCTGATGGAGCAGAACAGCCTGAAGGGGCGGCACCGCCTGCTGCGAGAGTACGGCGGCAGTCCGTTGAGGATTGACGGCCATGACTGCACTGGAGAGCCGCTCCTCGAAGGGCGGAACCGGATCCACGAACAGTGCACACTGCGCGTGCGCGGCAGCGACGGCCGCGTCGGGAGCGCGCGCCTGTTCGGCTCGATCCTGGAGCGGGACGGGAAGTTCAAGCTGATGTCGCTGGCGAATCGCTTGTAGGAGGCCCGTGTCAGATCCAGGCGCTGGCGGCGAACGCGGAAAAGGCCAGCATCCAGCCGGCGAGGACATCGCCCGGATAATGGACACCGAGGTAGCAGCGGGAGAGGCCGACGAGGGCGCCGACAGCGAGGAGCCATGGCGCGGCGGCGGGCATGGCAAGGCCGGCACCGAGCGCGATGGAGAGTGATGCGGCGGCGTGGCCGCTCGGAAAGCTGAACCGGTCCGGCGCCTCGACCAGCGACTGAATGCCTACGGGCAGCTGCGGGCGGCCTCGCGAGATCGATCGCTTGAGGAGCTGTACGGCCAGATGGGAGCCAGCGAGCGCGAATGCAGCGCGTCGGCCGCCGGCGTTCCAGGACGCGGACGGCGCGGCCAGCATGAGAGCGCCCGCCGATATGGTGGCCGCGGCACCGCCCAGATGCGTCATGTGACTGACGGCGCGGTCGAGCCAGCCGCAGCGTCGGGCAATGACATAGAAGAGGGCCCGCTCGTCCCCCTGATGTATTCGTACGATCCACTGGTTCATCGCCACCTCCTTCCGGGGAAGTTGATCGCCTCCCGCAACAGCCGTTCTGGATGCAGGTAACGAGCCGGTAACAGGTGGTGCGCGCAACGACATCACGCGTTCGTTACATTCCCTTGACGCGAACCTCACACGCGGCCGGTAGTTCTATGTGGAGGGTCGCGTTCATGCGATCGCGTACAGCCGGCCGACTCCCGGGCGGGCAGACCAAAGAACAGCAGGGTCATGAGCACAACCATGGCGCGAACGGCGGCTGCCCGGATTCTCGTGGTGGAGGACGAGCGTGACATAGCGGCGCTCGTGGCGTATCACCTGACCAGGGAAGGGTACCGCGTGCGCACGGCCGAAGGCGGGCAGGAGGCGCTCGAGGCAGTCGCCGCCGAGAAGCCCGACCTGATCGTTCTCGACCTGATGCTGCCGGGCTTCTCGGGATACGAGGTGCTGAACGAGCTTCGGCGGCGGCCGGACATGGCCGATGTGCCCGTGGTAGTGCTCACCGCACGTCGTGACGAGGCGGACCGGGTGAAGGGACTCGAGCTCGGTGCGGACGATTACGTCACGAAGCCATTCAGCCCCCGCGAGCTGGTGCTCCGCGTCGCTGCCGTGCTGCGCCGTGCCCAGTCACCAGCGATCGCTGGCGGAGGCCGGACGCTGCGCGCGGGTGCGATCGTGGTCGACCTGAATGCGCTGCGCGTGGCGGTGGACGGGACGGAGATCGAGCTGACACCGACGGAGTACCGGCTGCTCGTGACACTGCTCGAGCGACGCGGCCGCGTGCAGAGCCGGCAGCAGCTGCTCGAGAAGGCGTGGGACGTACACGCGCGCATCGAGACACGCACGGTCGACATGCACGTGCAGCGGCTGCGCTCGAAGCTGGGTGCGCACGGCGCGTTCATCGAGACGGTGCGCGGCTTCGGCTACAGGTTCCGCGCCCGCGACGACGAATGAAGCGGACACTCCGCACATCGCATCTGTTCGCGATCGTCGGCGTGGCCGCGCTCGCACTAGGCGGCATCGTTCTCACCCAGGTGGTAGCCGGCGCGCTCCGCGATGCCGGTGTCGACCCCGACACTGCGTCAGCTGTTCGGCGCGACGTGCTCGTCGCGCTCATCGCGCTGGGCGTCATCCTGACTGGCGTGGCGATCGTCGCGGGTCGTGCGTACGCACGTTCGCTGAAGTCGCTGCGCCAGGCAGTGCTCGCGCGCGCGCGAGGCGATCACGCCACTGCGCCGGATTTCTCCGTGCGCGAGCTGAGCGACCTCGTCAGCGCAGCCGATCGACTGGCCGCGCACGTGTCCGCGCGGGATGCCCGCATTACGCGCGAGGGTGAGGAGGTGGCGGTGCTGCTCGACGCGATATCAGAGGGGATCCTCCAGCTGGACAGCGACGGGCGCGTGATGCGGGCGAACCCGGCCGCGCGCAGGCTGCTCGGCCTTCCTTCAGCGGAGGGCGGTCAGCCTGTCGCCACCCATATACGACACGCCGATCTGCGCCGACTCCTCGCCCGTGCAGTGGCCGGCAACACCATACCGGCCGCGGAGATCGCCCTCGACGAGCGCCGCATCATCGTATCCGCGCGCCCGCTCACCGCCAGAGGCGATCGTAGCGGGGGCTCAGTCGTGGCCCTCGTGGATCTGACGGAGGTACGCAGACTGGAGAGCGTGCGCCGCGACTTCGTCGCCAATGTCAGTCACGAGCTGAAGACGCCGCTCACTTCCATCCGCGGCTACGTCGAGACACTGATCGCCGATCCTGACATGCCTGCGGACGTTCAGCGTCAGTTCCTGGACGTGGTACAGAAGAATGCCGAGCGACTGCACCACATCGTCGACGACCTGCTCGATCTCTCGCGGCTCGAGTCGGGCGGATGGCGTCCCGAGCTGCACGAGGTCGATGCCGCCGGGATGATCGAGGATGTCTGGGCATCGTGCGCCGCACGTGCCGACGAGAAGCGCATCACATTCGTGCCGCCGGACGGGCCCGCGATCGTTCGAGCGGATCCCGGCGGCCTGCGGCAGGTGCTGTCCAACCTGTTCGACAACGCAGTCCGCTACACCGGCGACGGCGGCCGCATCGAGGTGCGCGCGATGCGGGCTGGGGGAAGCAACGGGGCCATGCACGCCAGAACGGCGTCACATTTCCCCGACGACCAGAGCGGTTACATTGCGTTCGAGGTGCGCGACACCGGCACCGGCATACCATCCGACGCGCTGCCGCGGATCTTCGAGCGATTCTATCGTGCGAACCCCGCGCGATCGCGTGCGGAGGGCGGAACCGGTCTCGGACTGTCGATCGTGAAGCACCTGCTCGAGAGCATGGGCGGCGAGATCGCCGCCGAGAGCGAGCTCGGCAAGGGAACCACCATTCGCTTCAGGCTGCCGGCAGCATTATGACGGATTCACAGACAGACAGCATGCACGTTCCCGATCCGCGTCCACCAAACCGGACTCCGGCGATTATCGGGTTCCTGATCGCAGGCGGCCTGATCCTCGGCGTCAGCTTCTTCGTCACGCGGCTGGACAGCGATTCATACGATGACGTGCCGCCGATCTCGATACTGGCGCCTGCGTCCGGCGATACCGTGACGAATCCCGTTACCATCGAGTTCCGGACATCCGCGGATCTCCACTTCGACACCGCGATGGGCTGGATGGCCAGCGACCTGCACCTTCATGCGATCGTGGACTCGGTCGAGATCATGCCCGCGGCCGCCGACATCGCCGCCCAGGAGTCCGGATGGACGTGGCAGCTCCCTACGCTCGGCGCCGGGAATCATCGGCTCTATCTCACCTGGGCCGGCAGGCACCACGGGAATCTGCGTGGGCAGACGGATACCATCGGCGTTTATGTCGCCCGCCCGCCGGACGCGGAACCCACTCTGCAGGACGGCTCACAGCACCATTGAAGTCTCCCGCGCAGAAATCCGCTCGGGCTCTGACT
>DATABQ010000251.1:0-4023 GCA_036259495.1 Longimicrobiales bacterium
GTGCCGCACGGCCCCAGCCGGCCACATCGTGCAGCCACGACAGCGGCGGCGCGCCGGCTCGCAGCGCGTCATCCGCCGTTGCGGGACCGCCGTCCAGCCACGCTGCCGGGGTACGCAGTCCGAACACCGGATCGGCATCGAGCACCGTCGCGCCATGTTCGATCAGCACCCGCAGGAACTCACCGTCCAGCCCGCGTGTGCTCTGCCCCGGCACCAGGTAGACGGGCCCCTCGAACCGCTGTGTATCCACCGCGAGCCTGGCGCTCGCACGCGCGAAGATCCGCGCAGAGTCGATCCGGCGGACTTCGTGAAGCCGCCTCTCGTACTCGTCCAGGATCCGTGCGATCTGTGCGCGCTTGTCCTCGTCACGAAAGCGTGCGCGCTCCAGAGCGCGCGCATCGATACCCGCCATGCGGAGCGCCTGTACTGATCGACCGACCGCCTGCCTGAGCCCGACGGCCTCGGCCAGCTCCGCCAGCCGCCCCGTCGCGCCGTCCAGCACGGCGTCGATCGCCGCATCCAGAATGCTCAACTCATCGAATGCGTCCGTGACCGTGAGGCCCTCTGCGGCCAGATCCCGCTCGATCATGCTCTGCGCGAGCTGACGCGGAGTCGTGACCTCGAAACCGATCCACGAGACCCCCCGCCTGGCCAGCGTGCGCAGCAGCTCGCGACCGACACCCATCCGGCGGCATACCAGCAGCTTCCGCTCGTACGGATACGCCGCGGCCGCACTCGCGAGTGCCTCCAGGAGCCGTGACATCGGAACGGGCGGTGACAGTGTCGGGATAGGAGACTCCATGCTGCGCCTGATGATTCGTCCAGTATAACCGTACCCTCAGACAGCGCGAATGAGCGTCACCTGCCGCCGCATGGGTCGCGCCGCACCTTTCGCGGCAGGCCCATGCACCCGATCTTTCGCGGTCGGACCGCTCTCCCGCGATATCTGGATGAGTCTTCGAATCGTCGTAACACGTCGCATCCCCGACCGCGGGCTCAGGATCCTGCGTGATTCCGGCGCGAGCGTGCACATTCTCCAGCAGGATCCGCGCGCCTCCGTGGACCGCAATGCCCTCCTCGATGCAGTCGCGGAGGCGGATGTGCTTGTTTCGCTGCTGACGGAGCGGATCGACGATCCGCTGCTCGCGCGCGCCACCCGTCTGCGCGGCATTGCCAACTTCGCGGTCGGCTTCAACAACATCGATGTGGACGCCGCTACCCGGCTGGGGATTCCCGTCTCCAACACGCCGGGCGTGCTCACGGAAGCTACGGCCGACCTCACGTGGGCGCTGCTCCTGGCGATCGCGCGACGCATTCCGGAAGCGCACAACTACATGGTCGCCGGCGAGTACCGGATCTGGGGCCCGGAGCTGTTGCTCGGCGAAGATGTCGGAAGGGGGGCGGACGGCGAGCGTCGCACGCTCGGCATCATCGGCTTCGGCAGGATCGGACAGGCCGTAGCACGCCGCGCGCGCGGGTTCGACATGCGCGTGGTCGCATTCGATCCGTACATGCGCGATGCGATTGGCGCATCACACGATGCTGAATGGTCCGACTTCGACTCTCTCCTCCAGCAGAGCGACTTCGTTTCGCTGCACGCACTGCTGACCGATGAAACGCACCATCTCATCGGCGAGCGCGAGCTTCGACTCATGAAGAATCGCGCGTTCCTGATCAATGTCGCGCGCGGGGAGATGGTCGATGAGGCGGTTCTCGTGCGGGCGCTCGGGGAGGGATGGATCGCCGGCGCGGCACTCGACGTATACGAGCGCGAGCCAGCTATGGCCGATGGCCTCGCTCAGTGTGCGAACGCCGTATTCGTTCCCCACATCGGCAGCGCCACGCATGGCACGCGCAACCGCATGGCGACCATGGCCGCGGATAACGCAGTCGCACACCTCAACCTGCAGCAGGCGCCGCATCCCGTAAATCACGCGGTCTACGACACACCGGCTTATCGCGACCGCCTCGCACGCCTCGCCGTGTGACTGTCGGCCATGACTGCCGGCATTCCTGAACGGACCGCCGCCCGCGCAGCCGACGCCGAACGGATCGTGCGCGCAGCCATTGCCGCTGCCGATCCCGGACCGGCCGTCACCCGTGCGGTGCTCGCCGCCGGTGAGCTTCACGAGCGCGGCGTGCATGTCCTTGCGATAGGCAAGGCCGCCGATGGAATGATGCGCGCGGCGATCGATGCGCTGCCACACGCACCGCTGTCCGCCCTCAGCGTTGTACCAGACCGCACCGCACCAGTATCGGAACCCGTGCCGCATCGCACCGTGGTGCACGCGTCGCGCACAGCGCCACCCGGCGCCGCCACGAAGGCATCGCCTGTGGTCGTGCAAGCGGCACATCCGTTACCGGACGCTTCGAGCGCATTTGCGGCGGCACGGGTCGAGGCACAGCTGAGGAACGCAGCCGCGGACGACATCGTGCTCGTGCTCCTCTCGGGCGGTGCCTCATCCCTCTGCGCTGCCCCTGTGCAGGACATCAGCATCGAAGAGTATGCTGCCGTCATCCGCGCGCTGATGGAGGCCGGTGCGGACATCGCCGAGCTCAACGCGGTTCGTGCACGCATCGATCGCCTGAAGGGCGGTGGCATGGCGCGGTTGATTGCACCTGCACGGGCAACCGGCTTCATCATCTCCGATGTCGTCAGCGACCGGATCGGCGTCATCGCTTCCGGTCCACTCACTCCCCCCGCGACCGGTCCCGACGAAGCGCTGCGTGTCCTCGAGCGGTATGAGCTATGGTCCATCGCGCCCGCGAGCGTCCGGCATGTGCTGAAGAGCTCCGCAGACGACTTCAGACGCCCTCGGCAACGGCCACGCCATTCGTCGCGAGGTTCCGGGGAAACACCGGCTGACGAGTACCGTCACGTGGAGACACGTATCATCCTGAACAACCGCAGTGCATTGAACGGAGCGGCCGGCGAGGCGCGTCGGCTCGGGTACGACGTGCGTATCTGCGATGATCCGCTCACGGGTCTCGCACGCACAGCCGGTGCTCGCGTTGCCCACGATGCCGCTGCCGCCGCCGAACGTCTGCGCCCGGACGACCGGCCAGTTTGCCTGGTCTATGGTGGAGAGACGACCGTCGTCGTCACCGGACGCGGTCGCGGCGGTCGCAATCAGGAGCTGACGCTCGCGGCCGCCATGGCGCTGGACGGCACATCGGGAATTACGGTTGCATCGGTGGGCACGGACGGTATCGATGGGCCGACAGACGCAGCAGGAGCGGTGGTGGATGGCGAGACGATCCGTAGAGGCCGACAGCTGGGCCTCCATGCAGCCGAGGCCCTCGACGACAGTGACAGCTACACGTTCCTCTCAGCCGCGCGCGGCCTGATCCGAACCGGCGCCACCGGCACGAACGTCATGGACGTTCAGGTGGCGCTCATCGATCCGCCGGCTCATTCGTGATCAGTCGGGAGGGTAAATTCCGAAAGCGGAATGGCATGGATCGGCCGCGAAAGCAGCCGGAAATGCGCGCATACGACAGCGCGGGCGGCTGCATGCTGCGGCGCCCGCGCTGGGCTAGCCGGCGGTTACTGCGTGTGCGGGGGCAGCCGGCACTGCCTTCTGGACAACTGCTGTGGTGCTGTCGGTCTCGACTTCGGCGGTCAGTACATGCTCCGCGTACAGTCCCAGCGAGAGCGCGAATGCGGCCGCAATCAGCGACCACTTCACCGGCCTGTTGTCCCGCTTCAAAACGTCTCTCCGAATCATGCTGACCTCCCGCCTCATCTATTTCGCTCGCCGGTCCATCCGGCGCTTCACCAACTTGGACGCGACCATCGCGAAAAGAGTTGCATTGGCGTCCGAACTCCCCTACGGCGTCTCGGCCGGCCTGGTTTCAAGACCGGATCCGGACTGAGCCTGAGGCACGATTACACGCGCGCTCACAATGGAGTCGAGGCGAGGGTAACGCCGGCTCAGATAATGATTTCCGTGCGACGCGATGCAGTTGAACGAGGGGCCGCTGCCCTCCGGCTGTACCTCGCCGTACTCGGCATTCAGCCGG
>DATABQ010000252.1:0-3146 GCA_036259495.1 Longimicrobiales bacterium
CCATCGCAACCAGCCGCTCGATGCCGCCGTCTGCGAACATCAATCGTATGGCCGGAGCGGTGACGTTCAGGTCCTCCGCCTGGAGCGATGCATTGTGCATGGCGAGGACCTCATCGATCTGGTCCGACGCATCGACTGTCGCCGTGATCGTGTCACCGCGAAGCTCCTGCGTCGGCAGCTGCACGACGGCCGAGCCCATCAGGTCCATGCGCCGCGTCGAGTCGTTGAACTCGATCGCCTGAGCGGTCGCCGTGAGTGAATCCCGCAGGAGCACCGCGTTGCCCGTGCCCCGGAACGACTGGCCGCCCGTGATCCGGATCTCCTGCGCGTCCAGGATCGTGCTGTCCCTCGGAGCGCCGGCCACGATCTCTTCGATCGCAGGCTCCGCCATCAGCGGCTCCGCGCCGGCCGGTGTCTCGGCCTGCTCGTACATGATCGCGCGCGGACGTCCGCCCGTGGCGATCAGAAGGCTCTCGCGCTCCGGCGTTTCCTGATAGATGTCGAGGAGCTCCGACATGATCACCGACCCGTTCCGCGTCTCACGCAGAACGACGTCGGTGCGGGCGTGCAGCTGCCCGGATTCCGTGAAGTACTGCGCGAACTCGGAACGGAGCGAGCGGTCGATGTCGTCCACCTCCACGTCGCCGTTCAGAGTGATCTGACTGGCCGCGAGGGAGTACGTCGCGGTATCTGCAACGATGCGCCGGCCACCCGGACACACGAGCACCGCTTCCGTGATGAACCACGACTCGGCGGGTGTGCCCTGGTTGCTGATGTTCAGCGTGCGGGTAGGGTTCGGCAGCAGGTCGCATGGCTCACCCGTCTGCTGCGCGTCTGCTGGCGCAGCCGATGCCGTCATGGCGACGAGAGCCGTGAGCGCGACGATGCCATTCCTCATTGGCTGCTCACCGGCAGGCGAAGACCCGTCCCCGACCCGCCGACCGTCTCCACGTTGCGGAACTGGTCATCCGCAGTGAATCCCTCGACGTGGAAATCCTCGCCCGAGTTCATCAGCATGCGCGTGGGCACTTCGCTCCATACGCGCTTCGCCACGGGATCGTAGTGCAGCTCTTCCGTCCAGATTGTGCGGCCGTCCGGATCCTCGATGATCAGCACCACGTTGCCGCGCGCGACCGTCTTCTGCGTTTTCGTATTGTACTGCCCGCTGTCGGCCGTGAGTGTCGACGTGAGGCCGCCCTGATTGTCATACATCTCGAGTGTCACGCCGCGCATGCGCGTGGACGTGGAGTCCCTGAACACGTACGCGGTGTCCGCGCGCAGCTGGGCACGGCGCACACCGTCGCTCGTGAACAGGTGATCGATGTTCGTGATCACCTGATCGGCGGGCAGGGATTCGTACTCGCCCGTCGGCGGACTCGATGCCGCGTCACATGCGCCGATCATGGCGAAAACGAGCAGGAGCGTCGGGATGCGAGTTCTCATGGGTACATCATACCGCGTTGGCGCGCAGAAGGTCATGCAGATGCACGAGTCCGACGAGGCGGCGCTCCGCCGATACGACGGGCAGCGCCATGATGCCGTGCGTCTCCATGACGTAGACGGCGGCAGCCGCGAGCTCATCCGCCTCCACGACCTTCGGCTCGCCGTTCATGACCTGGGATACCGGCGTGTCGAAGATGTCCTCCTGCCGCTCCATCCGGCGCGTCAGGTCACCCGAAGTCACGACGCCGATGACGTGCCCGGCCGCATCGACGACCGGCACCGTCCCCCGCTTCTCTGCGAGCAGGACGACGCACTGCCGCATGGGTGCGTCCGGGCCGAGGCGCGGGTAGTCCTCATCGATCATGACATCGCGCACGCGCAGCGTGAGCTTGCGTCCGAGCGAGCCGCCGGGGTGCAGCCGTGCGAAGTCATCGCGCGTGAAGCCGCGCGTCTCGAGCAGTGCGACGGCGAGCGCATCCCCCATCGCCAGCGATGCCGTGCTGGACGTCGTAGGGGCCAGGTCAAAGGGACAGGCTTCCTCGCTGACCGAACAGTCGAGCACGACATCCGCCGAACGGCCGAGGGTCGACTGCCGACGGCCCGTCAGAGCGATGATGCGTACGCCCAGCCGCTTCAGGTATTCGACCAGTCCCGTCAGCTCGCTCGACTCCCCGCTCTTCGACAGCAGGATCGCGACATCATCGCGGCTGACGATCCCGAGATCGCCGTGCAGACCTTCCACGGGGTGCAGGAATATGGCCGGCGTACCGGTCGATGTGAGCGTCGCGGCGATCTTCCGCGCGATGATGCCGCTCTTGCCGATACCGCTCACGATGACGCGGCCCGGCGCATCGAGGATCAGCGCCGCAGCGCGTCCGAAATCGTCATCGATGCGCTGCTCGAGATCGCGCAGCGCATCGGCTTCCATGCGCAGCACGCGACGCCCGGAGGCGATCACCTGCGTCACGTCAGCGACCGCCGGCACGTGCGGCCTCCTTCTCATCATGCAGTGCGGCGGCGCGTACATCGAGCACCCGCTCCAGCAGTGCGGGCAGTCGCTCCAGCTGCAGCATGTTCGAACCGTCCGATGGCGCGCGTTCCGGCTGCGGATGCACTTCGAGGAACAGAGCGTTCGCTCCGGCAGCCATTGCAGCGAGCACGAGCGGCTGAATGAACTGCGGATCGCCGCCGCTCGCACCGTCGGCGCGGCCGGGACGCTGCACGCTGTGCGTGCCGTCGAAGATGACCGTTGCGCCCGTGGCTTCACGCATGCGCGTGAACGAGCGCATGTCCACCACCAGATCGCCGTAGCCGAGGAACGTGCCGCGCTCCGTCACCGCGACGGCCGAGGCACCGGCGCTGCGCGCCTTGTCGACGGCACCCGCCATGTCCTCGGGCGCCATCCACTGGCCCTTCTTGATGTTCACCGCGCGACCCGTGCGGCCCGCCGCCTCCACCAGGTCCGTCTGCCGGCTCAGGAACGCCGGGATCTGCAGCACATCGCACACCTCACCCACGGCGCGCGTCTGCTCCGCCTCGTGCACGTCCGTGAGCAGCGGCAGCCCGGTGGCCGCTCCGACACGCTCCAGCCTCCGAAGGCCCTCGTCGATGCCCGGGCCGCGCGCGGCGCCAGCCTTGCTGCGGTTCGCCTTGTCGACGGCACCCGCCATGTCCTCGGGCGCCATCCACTGGCCCTTCTTGAT
>DATABQ010000253.1:0-4022 GCA_036259495.1 Longimicrobiales bacterium
CGCGATGCCTGATGCCGCGCGACCTGCAACCATCAGGCATCGCGGCAGAGCTCGGCTCGATGCGTGTCACGGAACAGATCGACGCCCTCCAGACCTTCGGCACGGATCCGATCCGCAAGCTCGTAACCCCGCGGATTCTCGCGGGCCTGCTGATGCTCCCGGTACTCACGATCCTGGCCGACATGGTAGGGATTCTGGGGGGCCTCATCGTGTCAGTCTTCCGCATCGGGATCACCGCCGACGCATATCTGCAGGGCGTGCTGAACACGCTCGCACAGTCGGGCTTCATCTTCGGCATCTTCCCCAAGGATTTCGCGAGCGGTCTCCTGAAGCCGCTCGTGTTCGGCGGGATCATAACACTGACCTCCTGCTATTACGGGCTGAACACGCGAGGCGGCACTGAAGGTGTCGGGATCGCGGCGACGCGTTCCGTAGTCACGTGCTCCGTGCTGATCCTGGCTGTCGACTACTTCCTGACGCAGCTCACGCTCGTCCTGCTGAGGCCGGGGCAATGAACGCAGCTGAAGATCATCTGCGCACGATCCGCGAGGAGCTCGACTCGGACCACGCGATGGCGCCGCCCGCCACGGGCAAGCCGGTCATCGAGCTGAAGGACGTGTCACTCACATTCGACCGGCCGATTCTGCGCGGCGTCACCCTCGAAGCACGCGAAGGCGAGACGCTGATGGTCGCCGGCGAATCCGGCTCCGGTAAGTCGACGATCCTGAAGCTGATCCTGCGACTGCTGCTGCCGGATGAAGGCGACATCATCGTCCTCGACCAGCGCGTGGCGGACCTGACGTTCCCGGAGGCTCTCGATCTTCGCCGCCGCATCGGCATGGTGTTCCAGAACGCGGCACTGTTCGACTCGCTGACCGTGTTCGACAACATCGCGTATCCGCTCCGCGAGAACACGGACCACGACGATGCGGAGATCGAACGCATCGTGCGTGAGCGGCTCGACTTCGTCGACCTCGACCCGGAGGAGGTCATGGTCCAGGTGCCGAGTCAGCTCTCCGGCGGTATGCGCAAGCGCGTCGGGATCGCGCGCGCCATCGCGACAGACCCCAAGATCATTCTCTACGACGAACCCACGGCCGGCCTGGACCCGCTCACGGTCGGCAGGATCAATGATCTTATCCGCAAGCTGCAGCGGGAGCTCAACGTCACGTCCGTGCTCGTCACGCATGACATCCGTGCCGGCTTCCGCGTGGCCAATCGCGTGAATCTGCTGCGCGATGGCCGCATCGTGTTCGAGGGATCGCCGGAGCACATGGTCGCCGCGAACGACCCGTACATCAAAACCTTTCTGAGCTGAAGATGGCATCGCCTACTGAACGCAGCATGTTCGACTGGAAGCAGGGCCGTGTGGCGCTGCTGGTCGTGGTCAGCACGCTGCTGCTCGCGTACGGCGTATACCGTGTCGGCAAGATATTCGACATCTTCGCCGACCGTTACGAGCTCTCGACGCTCGTGCCATCCGCCCTCGGCCTGCGCCCCGGAGCGCCTGTGACGCTCGCCGGTCAGCGCATCGGCCAGGTCAAGGCCATCGAGTTCATTCCTGTCAACGTGAAGGTGGGAGAGAACAACCTGCGCGTCGTCATCGCCGTGGACGAAGGCGTGCAGGAACAGATCCGCGCCGACTCCCGCGCGTTCCTCCGCACTCAGGGTCTGCTCGGCGACAAGTTCGTCGACATCGAGCCCGGCACATCGGGCGCGCGTATCCTCCAGCCGGGCGATACACTGCCGTCCGGCGAATCACTCGACATCGATCAGTTCCTGAATCTGGCGGCCGGCGCGCTCGACCAGGCGACCGGCATCGTGCTCAATCTGCAGGAGCTCACCGGTGGTCTGTCGCGGGGTGAGGGCACGATGGGCATGCTGCTCAATGACGATCAGCTCTACAACAATCTCAACGCGGCGACGGCGGAGATGCGCACCGTACTCGCGCAGATCAATCGTGCGGACGGCACGTTCGGCAGGCTGGTGCGCGATCCGGCGATGTACGAACAGATGCACAGCGCGATTACCCGTCTCGATTCACTCGGCGCAATGATTCTGTACGGCGACGGGAGCATGGCGCAGCTGCTGCGCAGCGATTCGCTCTATCGCGGTGTGCTCGGCACACTAACTACCGCCGACAGCGCCGTGACGGACCTCGCGTCCCTGGTCGATCAGCTCGCCACGGGCGAGGGAACCATCCAGCGGATGATGACCGATCCGGAGCTGTACGATCAGATCCTGCGCGCGGTGATCGACGTGCAGACGCTGATCAACGACATTCGTCTCAATCCCGCGAACTACAAGCCGAACATTACAGTCGACGTGTTCTGATCGAGTCGCGGGCGCGAACGCGAAGCGCCCGGCGGATCATTTCCGCCGGGCGCTGTCTCATGCAATGCATGGCCGCCCGCGTCTGCCGCACGTCTCCGCCGGCGCTACCTGCCCCGCCCGTCTCGCACCGGCGCTACCGGCCGCCGGTCCTGGTCGTGATGTGGATCACTCCGTTCGCAGCCCGCGGATCCTCGTACAGCTGGAGCGCGGCTGCACCCTTGATGACCTCTATGCTCTCTATGACATCCGGGGCGAGGCGGTTCAGCGAGAACGATTCATCGACGATGACGCCGTCCACGATGATCAGCGGCCTCTTCAGCTGCTCGTTCCAATCCTCGAATGTGAACTTGCCGGCCTCCACCTCCATTACCGCAGTTCCCTTCTCCAACGCCTCGACCTTCGTCTCCATTGCGCCGACGCCCCTGGCCGTGCGCACGAGGACCGACGTGCCACCCTCGCCGCGCCGCATGGTGGCGCTGCCTTCCACGGTCAGCGTCAGCGGCACGCCGAGAGGCTTCACCTCTCCGTATGTTGCCGCGCCGGCGTCGCCGGAACGGGTCAGGATGCGCACCACCCCGTTCGCCGCGCGCTCCCCGTACGCGTACGCGCCGGCAGCGCCCTTGACGACCTCGATCGACTCGATTTCGTCGGGGGCGATCCGATTCGCATTCTCCTCCCCGACAATGACGCCGTCGACCACGTACAGCGGTGTGCCTTCCACCGTCTTCGGGATGAGGAGCCCTGCCTGCTCCGCCTGCACGCGCGCCTCCGCCACATCCATCTCGTCGATCGATGCGGCCGTAGGCAGGTCCGCCGTACATGCAGCGAGCCCGAGCAGCAGCGCCGAGAACCCTGCGGCTGATGCGCGCGCCGTGCGTGGTGTGCGATTCGTGTCAGTCATGGCAATGAGCCTCCGTTCGAGGTGGGTACGGGAATCAGTCAGTGCAGGGGCACCAAAGGGAAAGGAGCGCGTGCGCGCAGCGATCTCGAGAAGCAGCAGTCCGTACGAGCGCGCCCGTGCGCCGCGACCGAGCACGCGCGCATCACAGTCGAGCTCGACGGCCAGGCGCAGGCGGATCAGCAGCCACCACAGCGCCACATTCCACGGCAGCAGGCACACGCTCACGCACGCTCCCGCCAGCAGCACGTGATCGCCCGCGCGACGGTGCTCGCTCTCATGCTGCACCACGAGCTCCTGCCGGTCGGACGATTCGGTGAGCAGCCACGCAGGCACTACGATCGCCGGGCGGAGCAGCCCAACGAGCGCAGGACCGGCATTCCGGGAGACGAGCACGGGTTCGTCGCCGATCCGGTGCGTTCGCCAGTGAAGCCGCGCGCGTCGTAGTCGGAGCAGGGTGGCCGCGAGAACGCACAACAGCGCGACCGTGAGCGTCAGCCATGCTGCCGCAAAGGCGCGCGTGGCGCCTGCGTATTTCGCAGCAGCCTCGTACACTCGGTCCGCTGCAGCCGCCGCCGCGCGGCCGATGTGCTTCGCAACCGTAGCGAGGAGCTCCTTCGCTCCAACAGCCTTCTCCGTGTCCGGCGCAAATGCGTCGGTCGTTTGAGCCTGTACCTGAACCGGTCTGGCCTCGGGAGCAGATGCAGACATCCGGACCAGCCCGGCGAACGAGAGCGTCATCGTCGCCACGATACCGGCCATCCACACCCACCGAACCGGCAGCCGCAAC
>DATABQ010000254.1:0-2201 GCA_036259495.1 Longimicrobiales bacterium
GTGAGATGATCGCGCCTAACCGATGAGACTTCAGGGTCCACTGCCTGGGCGACAGCCCCTCGTCAGCGGGCGCTAGGATGCATGCGATCAGGCTGAGCCGCTGGCGCAACGGCTGCAAGAGCAGCATCGGCCGCTACTCCGGGATCGGCGTCGCTCGGGGGAGAAGGCCAAACGCCCGCGCTGCGTTTGCAGCGTCATACCCTGTGGGCATATTCAGCGCAATCCGTAGCACCCGACGAGAGAAGTCATGCCGATCAGTATCGTAAAAGGCGATGCGGCCCCGCTCTGGAACGCCTGCGTCGACCGGTTCCTCACGGAGGCATCCGCCTCGCAACACACAGCGCGGCACAGCGCCCACCTGTGGCTGACACAGCGCAGCCAGCGTGACCTGCTGCTGGAATCGGCGGCCGCGCGCGGCGTGCCGGGCTGGTTCGCACCGCCGTTCTCATTCCTGTCGGAGCTTCCGAAGCGATTTCAGGCCGGCACGACGCCGATCGATCTGCTCACGCGCCGTCAGCTGATCAGCACCATCTCCGCGGCGCGCGGACGGCGGGCGGGTATCGGCGCAGGGCAGGGCACCGGCCACGGAACAGGCATTGTGCGCGGGCACATGCTTGACGCTGTCTTCAGTGAGCTGCTGCCGGAAGGCATAATGCCCGAACGGCTCCGTGCGATGCTGAGCGCGAACGCTGCGGCGGATGAGTTCTCGGCACGGCGCAACCAGTGGCTCACCGACGTCTACGACGACTACCTCCGCATACTGCACGACCGCGACATGTATGATCCGCGCGCGATTCACGCGCTGATCGCGGAGGCCATCACCGCCGGCGCACTCCCTGACGCGATCGGCGGCGCGCATCGTCTGCACTTGTATGGGCTGTATTCCGCACGCACGCGTCGCAAGCTGCTGCAGTCCCTCGCGAATCAGAACGATGTCGACGTCACGCTGTACATCCCGCTGGAAGCCGCGGAGTTCGATCATCTCGGGGCGGTGGAGCGCCTGGACTCATTCGGACGTGCGCCGGTTGCCGTTCAGCCTGCGCCCGATGCCACGCGCGAGCTGACCTGGGTCGCATCGCGGGTGAAGGAGCTGCTGCTCGAGGGCGTGGAGCCGCATCAGATCAGCGTCGTCGCGCGCACCGGGCGCGAGGATACGCGTGCGGCGTGTCGCCATCTGGAGAGTGCCGGCGTTCCGTGCACCGCGCGGATCCGGCGGCCGCTGGCGGGGATCCCGGTCCTGTCGCTCATCCTCGAGCTCTTCCACGGGGCGGGCGAGGGGTGGACGTATCGTATCATCAGCTCGGTCATCGCGAGCTCGTACACGCGGCTGAACATCGATGCACGGTTGCTCGATGACATCGCCACACGCGCACGCCCGCGTACGCTCTCTGCCTGGCAGCTGGAGCTGGAGAAGCTGAACGATGCGCGCGACACGGATGACACCAGCGGCCAGACTGTCGAGAGCCGCTCCGAGCGCATCGAGCTGCACACTCAGCGTTTCCGAGACCTGCGCGAGCTGCTGGAGCCGCTTTCGGGAGCACGAACCGAAGCCGCCTGGATAGAAACGACACGCGACCTCATCACCCGCGATCCGCTCGAGCTCCAGCGATCGCTGTCGCGCGTTCCCGACGAGCGGTACGACGTCGTGCGATTCGATCAACGCGGCTTCCGCCGCTTCGAGGTGCTCCTCACCGAATGGTCGGCCGTCGCGGACAGTGACCGCGAGATGAGCGGTGCGGAATGGTACCGGCTGCTGCGCCGCATGCTCGAGGGGCAGGAGCTGGTCCTCTCGACACCCGCGCAGAAGGGCGTGCAGGTGCTGGAGGCGCAGGATGCCGCGCTCGTGCCGTTCGTGCACACGTTCGTCATTCACATGAACGATGGCGTTTTCCCGGTGCGCGCATCGAGCGGCGGCATCTTCTCGGAGGAGGAGCGTTCAGCGCTGATCTCAGCCGGATTGCCCCTCGAGGACGGGTCACTCGCCCTCGATCGCGAGCACGCGTTGTGGCGCGCGATCACGACGAGCGGCAGCGTCACGGCCACATACCGCACCACGGATCCGCGCGGCACGCCGCTGCTGCCATCGCTCGTGCTGCCCGCACACGACGCTGGAACGGAGCTCCCGCGCAGCCTGGACCTTCTCGCCGATCCGGTTACGCGTGATCAGACGCGGCAGGTGGCCGCGATGTCGCTCGCCGCTG
>DATABQ010000255.1:0-2538 GCA_036259495.1 Longimicrobiales bacterium
GGCCTCGGCCTTCTGACCGGCCTCGCGATCGCATACTGGTGGCCGCAGGCGCCGCTTCTGGCGTACTGGCTGCTCCTCGCGCTCGCTCTCGGGATCACGCTCGCGCTGACGAGGCGCTTCGGCGGCATTCAGCGCAGGCTCGGCACGCTCGTGTGGACGTTCGCGGCCCTGATCGCGATGGCGCTGATCACCACGCAGCTCGCGGCGCGGCGCGCGATCTCCTCGACGCATCTCGTCTATCACGGCGTACATATGGTCGGTGTCGACTCGATCACGATCGGGGCCGGGCCGAACACGACCGACGTCCGCCTCCAGACGGTCACGTCCGCCCAGCTCCCGTGGTCGATCTCGCTGAACCGGACACGGGAAGGCTGGGAGCTGAACCCGGCGTACGGCGTCGAGCAGCTTCGCGTGCGACACGGCTCGACGGAGCGGATCGGCCGCGAGTACAGCGTCGCGCGGTCAGCGGTGCTAGAGCCGGACGATTCGATCACGGTGATCGGCCCCGACGGCGAGCCGGTCGATGTTCTGACGCTCACGGGCGGTGGAATCGAGACATCCACCGGTTCACGCGTAGCGTTCGAGGCGACCGGCGGTGCACTGCGCCACCGGAACGACCGGCGGCTCGCGTCCGGTACGGCACTCGCGAATCTGAGCGGCGATCGCTCGGGCGAGTCGGTAGTCTACGAGCGATTCGTGCGCGTGCAGCGGCTGTCGGATGGCGATGTGATCAACGGCGCGGCGGCTCCGCTCATTGCGCGCGTGATCCCCGGATCGAAGCGCTACCTGATCTCCGCGGCGCCGCCGTACACGCTGGCAGGCGGTGCGATGAGCGGGCAGTCGCTCGTGGTGGGCGACTCGGCGTTCGTCGAGGTCCGCAGTGCCGACGCGACGTGGCGCTTTGCATTGCTGACCGAGTTCAGGCGTGAGCCGGGCGCGCAGCGCGGCGTCGCCGTGCTTTTTGATCGCAATCCCCGTCCGCTGGACACGCCACTGCCGGTCGGCCTGAGCTGCCCGGAGAGCACGGCATGCGGTGCGATATCGCTGCGCCGTCTGCCGGCGCCGGTCGCGCACGTCGCGCTCGACCACGCGGGCTTCGATACCGAACGTTTCGGTCTGCTCGGCATGCTGCGCGTGTCCGACGCCGGTTACGACGTGGTGCTGCCGCGCGGGACGCACGCAGTCGAGCGCGGACGCGACCGTCCCGTCGCCGTGCCGGTGACTTCGCTGGCTGAGGGCGAAGAGGCGGAGGACGAGTCGCGCTACGTGCTGCTCGGCGCCGCCGGTCAGAGCGACACGATGGCACAGGTGATCGCGATCGGCCTCGGCCTGATGCTGCTCCTCGGCGCGATCCACTTCGTCGTGCGGGCACTCACGGTCCGCGGCTTCGCACGTCCGACGCGCACGGAGGAGCGCGCGATCGCGGCGGGACTCGCGGCGCTGCTCGGACTGGTGCTCACGCGCGTGACGGTCGGCGCGCGCGTCGCGTTCTTCGATCCGTTCCTCGAGCGTGGGATCGAAACGGCAGTCGGACTGTGCGCCGCAATGGCCGTCGTGGTCGTGGGCCTGCTCACGTGGAAGACATGGCTCCCGCCGTTCCTCGCCGGCGCGCGCTGCATGTTCGCGGGGCAGTCGTCGCCAATGTCGGTGCTGCGCGGCTTCGCATCGTGGAGCCGCACGCTCATCACGCCGGGCGCGCGCGGACAGGCGCTCACGGCCGCGGCACTGATCGCGGGGGGACTCGTGCTCCTCACGTACACGACCGGCGCAGCGCCGTGGTACGGCCTGTTCACCGGCACCATCGTCGTGCTCGTGTGGGTATGCCTCGCGTGGGTCGCAGCATTCACGGGCGAGCACTTCGACACGTACGAGCGCGGCGCGCACGCCGTCGTCGAGCAGCTCTCGCCCGCGCGACCGCTCCGCGGAGATGCGACCGGCGGCTCCCGTATCCCTGCGTTTCTGCGTGCACCCGAAGTCGCGATCATCCTCGCCGCATTCCTGCTCGTCGTTGCGCACGTCGCGCCGACGGTTGCCATCGCTCTCGCGCTGGGCACCGTCATCTACGCGTGCATCACGATCTGGCAGCGCAGGTCGGGTCGTGCGCGGCAGGAGCAGCCGGATTACATCGCGGCACTCACCGGCGTCGCGGTGTTCGGTGCGATCATCGCCGGCCTCCGTCTCGCGAGCGAGAACGGCTCGATCGGCGCGTTCGTGCTCGTGGTATTCGTCGTGCTCGCGTCCGTGCGGATCGGTCGCGCGGTCGGTGCACGCGTCACATCGCGCACTGCGGAGGCGGGCGGCTCCAGCTGGGTCATCGAGTCGCTGCTGCTCGCGGCGCCGCTCCTCATGCTGCTGCCGTTTGCTGCGCTCGACATGGGGCTGGTGCTCGTGCTCGTAATCCCGCTCGCGTTCGCTACACTGCTCGCGATGGGCGCACGCGCGGCCGGTCCGCGGCTGATCATCCCCGCAGCGGTGCTCGTGCTCGTGCTGCTCGCGGGCAAGAAGGTGGTGTTCCCGGCGACGGATGCGATTCGCGAT
>DATABQ010000256.1:0-3289 GCA_036259495.1 Longimicrobiales bacterium
CCTCGAGGTCCGCTTCGATCTTCTGCTGCACGAGCGTCCAGCGGTCGTTCGGCGAAACGATCTCGATCACCAGATCCGGCACGACCTCCCAGAAAGAGAGTGGGGGTTCGGGCGGCAGGTGCGCGGCAGTGATGAATGCAATATCGGGACGCCGCACCGTTCCCGGCTCGCCTGGATAGCGCACGCCGGTCTCGACGAGCACCCTCCCGAGGCCGCACGTCCTCACGTGTTCGTGCAACGCGTGCAGCAGGTCGAGCAGTACAACTCCATGCACGCCGCCCGGCGCTGGCTCGCGCACGAGATGACCGTGAATCAGCTCCAGCCGCTCGTCGCCGCGTTCTTCCAGATTCTGGTACTCGAGCAGCGTCATGGTGCCGCCGCCAAAATGTGAAGAACTCGCCATTACGAGCCTCCGTTACTCACCGTGGGCGAGCCTGCCGAGACGAGCAGTGCGTAGCGTCCGTTCCTCCGAAACTTAAGCTGCGGACCGGTGCATGCCATAGGAGTCGGGGACATTGACGGAGTCAGTCACGAGCCGGCGACGGCCGTGTCGTTCAGCGGTGACCGCGTTCTGATTTTCCATCGCCATCCTCGATCATGAGCTCGTCGGGGAGGAACGTGTGATTGCGACGGATATCGCGATCGACGGTGCACAGCGGAGTACGCCGCGCGATACTGTGCGCGACGAGGAGCCGATCGAAGGGATCGCGGGTCCAGTGGAGAGGAAGCGCCCGCTGAATCAGAGTGAGGAGGGGCACTTCGTCGACAATGAAACGGGCATCGTTCATGACTGCGGTCGTGAATGCATCGATATCCACCTCGAGCCGGCCGACCTCTGCCAGGTACTTCACCTCCAGAAACGATACGGGCGACACCCCCCACACGGAGTAGCGCTTCAGCCACGGGAACTCGCTCAGGCGTGACGCGTCGATCGTGATCCAGAGCAGGAAATGGGTGTCCAGGATGCACTTCACTCGTCCGCATCCTCCCGCAGTGCGACGTCCTGCTCCGGACCGCTCCATTCCCAGCGCCAGCTATCGGCAGAGTCCGGCTCGCGAATGTGAAGGATTCCGCTGTAGTCCGGATGCGTCCTGCCCTTCGCGCTCGTCGAATCATCGCGGCGGATCACGATGCGCCCCCCGCGCCGCGTGATGACAACCACCTCGCCCTCGAGCACCTCATCGAGAATCCTGAACCAGAGGCGACGCGCCTCGGAAGCCGTTACGCGTTTCATATGTACATTGTACAAGTCAGCATCTGATCGAGTCAAGGGGGCGCGGGACCGCTCACGGCGTTCGATCAGCCAGACCGTGCGTGCTGCAGCTGATCCCGCTAATGAACCCCGAGCCCTACTTCAAAGGTGCGCGTCACGCGGATCGAGGCCGGCCACCTTTACGGCCGTTGGCGCGCGCTGCACGCGCCTTGGCCGGCGATGACATACTCCCGCCCTTCCGTCCCAACTCCCGCATCCATGCGCGTGTTCCGAACACGCCTGCCAGCAGTGCGCTCAGCTCGAAATCGACATCCAGCTGCTCCCAGTGAAGCGCGGTGCCGGCGCCATATATCTCGATGGCTGCCAGTGCTTCGGGCGTCGCGGCGTGAAGTCCCTGCACGAGGGACGGCGGAAAGGCGAAGAGGGTACCGTTCGACAGCTCGATCGCGATGCGCTTCGTCGTCGTATCGTATGATGCGGATGCGGCTCGCAGCTGTGCACCACGGCCGCGTGCAATCGCTGTCTTGTACTGCTTTTCGAACGTGGGCCGGTTCCTACTCGCCGCCATGGATCTCTCTCCACCTCTGTAGCAACATCTCCCGATTCCTCGACACCAGCGCGAAGGACCGGCGGCAAGCTCGACCATAACCCAAGCGGTTAGGATAGTCAACGACGAGGGAGCCGCGTCAGAAGATTGGTCTCATCTGCGGGGCGTAGGAATGGCTGGCGGGGACTGTAGCTGCGGTTCCGGTCGATACGGATCCGGGACCGTGGCGATTCTGCGGGAGAGGTAGTCCCGATGGTCGCCCAGGTGTGCTCGAGGCGGCGATCCTGACGCTTTACGCGAACATGCCATCTCAGCCGCTCTGCCCGACGATCGGCGGCGGTCCGTGCGCGGGCGCGGCTTCGCTCTCGCGGCCGAGCGATTCGAGTACGAGGTCGCGCCACCACTGCCACGGATCCGCATCGCGTTGAACGGCGTACTGATCGAGCGAGGCCCATGTGCGCTCGTGGATCTCCTCGCCGCGTTGAATCGCATCCGACACCGACAGACCTTCGGCCTTCATCCAGCGCCGCCCGATCTGCGCGTGCAGCACTTCATCCGCCCAGTCGTAGTCGTGGAAGTGTGCGGACAGCGGATCGCCGGCTGCGACTGCGGTCTCGTACTCGAACCGCTTGCCCGTGTCACCGGGCATGAGACTCTGCTCGATGGCATACAGCAGGATCTGCCGCTCGAGCGGCTCGGCGTGTCGATTCAATCGCAGCGAGAAGCCGACGTGCAGCGGCAGCCGTGTCCAGGCAATGTCACGCGCGGCGAGTGCGACCGTGCCCATCATCGCGTGCCGCGCTTCATCCCATAACTGCCGCGCGTACTCGCGGTAGAAGTCCCACGGCTGGTCACGTCGCTCGGCCATGAACGATGCCATGGTTTCCGGCACGTCCATCTCGAGCGCGCGACGACAAAGCAGCGCGAGATTGCGCTCTTCGGCGGAGACACCGGGCGCGTTGTAGACAGTCTGAGGCGGGAAGTCGAACTGGTGAACGCCGGTGAAGCGGTCGTCGCGCCTCGGCGTGGTGTCCGGCACGAACGGCTGCGTCGCGCGCGGCGGAGGCAGCGTGGCCGCGTCGGTCACGACGTCGCCGGCGATACCACCGGCGGCATCGAGATACGCACGCAGGTGATCGTGCCACACGCGTGCGCGTTCGCGTGCAGACGCGTCACGCGTGATCAGCGCGTCGAGCGCGCGCTCGCACCACGACGCGGCTTCTTCCTCCTCGATGAGATTGAAGCGCAGCACGCGACGTGTCGGCTGATCGACCAGTGGATTGGAACGCTCGAGATGATCACGGTACGCGGCCACGAGCACATTGTGAGCGAAGGCGAGGCCTGCGACGAGCTCGGTCGTGTCATCCGCGCGCAGCAGCTCCTCCAGGAACGCGTCGAGCGCCGCGTCCGGCGCCCGGTCCAGTCGTGGCGGTGGACTGCGCATCTCGCTGACCCTGCGACGGATCGCATCCGCATGCTCACCATCCTGCCACTGGTGCAGGCCGAGAGCGCACTTGACCTCCCACTCC
>DATABQ010000257.1:0-6725 GCA_036259495.1 Longimicrobiales bacterium
CCTTCCGCTGGACGGGTGCCGCAGGCCGTGGCTAGGTTGAACCATGGATTACGCGGGACGGGGCGGCTGGATCGAAGTCGTGAGCGGAGTGATGTTCAGCGGCAAGTCGGAAGAGCTGCTGCGACGGATCCGCCGCGCTACACTGGCGCGCCATCAGGTACAGGTCTTCAAGTCGCATCTGGACGAACGTTACGGCGGGCTCCAGATGGTGAGCACGCACAGCGGCGGCCGGATCGAGTCGGAGCCGATCTCGAGCTCGGTGGAGGTGATGGAGCGGCGCCGCCCTGGTACGACGGTGATCGGTATCGATGAGGTCCAGTTCCTGGACCACGGGATCGTGGACGTCGCGAACGCGCTCGCGGACGCGGGGATCCGAGTGATCGCGGCGGGCACGGACATGGACTTCCGCGGGGAGCCGTTCGGACCGATGGGTGCGCTGCTTGCCATCGCGGAGCGGGTCGACAAGCTCCAGGCGATCTGTGTCAGGTGCGGTCAGCTCGCGACGCGCAACCAGCGCCTGATCGACGGCCGTCCGGCGCCCGCCGAAGGACCCACCATCCAGATCGGCGGTCTCGAGTCGTACGAGGCGCGGTGCCGCGCCTGCCACGAAGTGCCTTCGCTCGGCCGGGCGCAGATCTCCCTGCTCGAGGCCTGATCCGCGGGCGATGATGAGCCCTGCGCGCGAATTCTACGGCACTGCGCGGATCCTGATTGTGGAGGACGACCCGGCCGTTCAGCGCGTGCTCGAGAAGCTGCTGCGCAGCAACGGCTTCGCGAACGTGACGCGTGTGCCGGACGCGCTCATGGCGCTCGACCTCTGGGCCACGCGTCCGCCCGACCTGGCGCTCGTGGACCTCCACATGCCGGGGACCAGCGGCTTCGAATTCCTCGAGCGCATCGGCGAGCTCGGCACGGGCGGCGAGTTCCTGCCGGTCATCATGCTTACGGGCGACACGAGTCCGGACGTGCGGCGCCGCGCACTCCACCTGGGCGCCCACGATTTTCTGACGAAGCCGTTCGACACCAACGAAGTGGTGCTCCGCATCCGTAACCTCCTGCGTACGCGGCTGCTCAACCGTCGCCTGCTCGAGACCAACAGCGTGCTCGAGGCGCGCGTGCGGGAGCGCACGATCAACCTGGAGGAGGCACGCCGCGAGGCGCTCGACAACCTCGCCCGCGCCGCCGAGTTCCGGGATGACGTGACCGGTCACCACACGCATCGTGTCGGGCGGCTGTCCGCGGGAATCGCGCGGGAGCTCGGCTGGGATGAGGCCGAGGTCTCCCTGCTGCGCAACGCGGCGCCGCTCCACGACATCGGCAAGATCGGCATTCCGGACTCCATCCTCCTGAAGCCCGGCAGACTGACGCCGGAGGAGTTCGATGTGATGAAGCGGCACACGACGATCGGCGCGGCCATCCTCGCCGGCAGTCGTTCGCCCGTGTTCGTGCTGGCGCAGGAGATCGCGCTCACGCATCACGAGCGCTGGGACGGCACAGGCTACCCTGCCGGAGTGGGCGGCGAGGACATCGCCGTGGCGGGGAGGATCGTGTGCGCCGCCGATGTATTCGACGCGCTGTCGAACGAGCGCCCCTACAAGGCCGCGATGCCGCCGCGCGAGGCGTTCGCGTGGATCGAGGAGCAAGCCGGCAGTCATTTCGATCCCGCCGTGGCCGGCGCCCTGGGCCGGGTCCTGGAATCGTATTCACCGGACCTGGACACGTGAACCCCCGCCATGCCGCCCCTCAGGCGGGTCTGTCCATACGATACAGTCTGCCGCTGCTCATCGCCACGCTGGTTGCGGTGGTGCTGACGATCTATGCTGCCGCCGCGTACGTCCAGGTGCGCGAGTCCGCTGTGGAGTCGGAGGGCCAGCGGCTGCGCAGTGTCACCGAGCAGCTCTCGGTAATGCTGGCCGGCTCGGTCGCGACCTACGAGGCGCAGGCGGTCGGCGTCGCCGCGGATACCTCACTCGCCGCGTTCCTCCGAAGCGGTGGCGCGACCGACTCCGCTCGCGCGCGGGAAGCGCTCGCGACACCCGGCGCCGCCGGCGCCGGCATGTACCGGCGGGAGCTGCTCGATTCCTCCCTCCGCACGCTGCTGGCAGCAGGCGGTGACCTGCCGCCCGGCGCGCGCTCCGAGCAGGAGCTGACTCAGCTCATCGAGCGCGCCAGAGGTGGCGTGGGGCAGATGCGCGTCATGGGCGACTCGCTCGTAGTGCCGGTCGTGGCGCCGGTCACCGTGGACGGCACCCTCGCCGGCTACCTGGTGGTGTGGCGTCGTGTGGCCGCGACGGGGCAGAGCGCAGTCGAGCAGCTGATCGGCGCCGACGCGCGGATGTACGTGGCGAACGCGGACGGTGACCTGTGGACCGACCTGAGTCAGCCCGTCGCCGGACCACCGCTGCCGCTCGACGGGAGCACGGGAGCCGCGGCACGGGGAATCGTGGAGTACGATCGTGCGGGTGCCGACACATGGCTCGCGGGCCTCAGCGCCGTTCCGGGCGCACCGTGGGTCGTGGTCGTGGAGGTTCCGCGCGCCGTCGTCATCGCAACCGCGCGGGGAATGCTCCGCACGCTCGTGATGCTCGGTGTTCTGGCGCTCTTCCTGGCTGCCGCCGCAACGTGGGCGCTCGCGGGCCGTTTCACTGCACCGATCATGGAGCTGGCGCGTACCGCGCGGGCGTTCAGCGCCGGCGACTACACGCGCCGCTCCTCGGTTTCCCGGCGCGACGAGATCGGCACGCTGAGCGGCGCGTTCAACGGAATGGCAGACAACGTCGAGGGTGCGCACTCGGCGCTGGAGCAGAATCTGGAGAACCTGGCACTGCTCGAGTCCCGCCACCGGGAGGTCGGCGAGCGGCTCCATCAGATGCTCGCCTCCAGCCCGGACGTCATCTACGAGATGGAGACCGCGAACGGCCCCGTGTTCACGTGGGTCAGCGACAACGTCGAGCGACTGCTGGGCGTGACGCCGAGGGAGGTCACTAGCGAGGGCTGGTGGCAGGACCACCTGCACCCGGATGACCGGGTCGCGCCTGTTCAGGATGCGGCGGCGTTCAGCGCGGACGGCGAGGCGATGCGCGAGTACAGGCTGCGCCATGCCGACGACAGCTACCGCTGGATCCGCGATCGGCAGCGGCTGGTGAATGGAGGCGGCAGACTGGTCGGCGCATGGTCCGATGTTACGGAGCTGCGCCAGCTCGAGGAGCAGTTCCGCCAGGCGCAGAAGCTGGAGGCAGTCGGACGGCTGGCCGGAGGGATCGCACACGATTTCAACAACATCGTCACGGTCATCCTCGGTGAGAGCGACATGGCGCTCTCCACGCTCCCGCCCGCTTCGCCGATCCGCGAATCCCTGGACGAGGTACGCGCTGCGGCCGAACGCGCTTCCCTCCTCACGCGGCAGCTGCTGACGTTCTCGCGCAAGCAGCTCACCGAGACGGCCGTCGTGAACCTCAACGATGTCGTCCGTGACATACGCGGGATGCTGGGCCGGCTGATCGGGGAGGATCTGGAGCTTCAGTTCCGGCTGAGCGGCGGCCTGGGTGATGTGGTGGCGGACCGGTCCCAGATCGAGCAGGTGGTGGTGAACCTCGTCATCAATGCGCGGGACGCCATGCCGCACGGCGGGACGATCATGATCGAGACTCGCAATGTCACGCTCGACGCCGACTACGGCCGCTCCGACCCGATCGCGGGCGAGTACGTGGGGCTCATCGTCACCGACACCGGCACGGGCATGTCCACCGAGGTCCTCGAACACCTCTTCGAGCCGTTCTTCACGACGAAGGGACCCGGCAAGGGGACCGGTCTCGGCCTCGCCACCTGTTACGGCATCGCCCGCCAGTTCGGCGGGCACATCGACGTGTATTCCGAGGTGGGCGTCGGCACCGCGATGAAGCTGTACCTGCCCCGTACCCGTGCGCCTGGCAGGGCACCGGAAGCGCGCGAAACGCCGGACGCGCTGGCGCGCGGCACCGAGACGATACTGCTCGTGGAGGACGAGCCGCAGGTCCGCGCTATCGTCGCGCGGATGCTCGCGGCGCAGGGCTATCACGTGATCGTCGCGGCCAACGGGGATGAGGCGCTGACGGTCATCGAGCGAGAGGAGGAGGACGAGATCGACCTGCTGCTCACTGACCTGGTGATGCCGCGCATGGGCGGCCGCGAGCTGGCCGAGCGCGTGCGCCTGCTGCGGCCCCACCTGCCCGTGCTGTTCACATCCGGCTACACAGAAGACGTCATCATGCAGAACCGGCTGCTCGAGCACGACATCAGCCTGCTGCACAAGCCGTTCACGCGACTGGAGCTCGCGACCAAGGTGCGCGAGGCGCTCGACGCACCTCGCATCAGCTGAACATCTGGATGGTGGAGCTGGCGGCGAGGCCGCCGTTCAGTCGGCTGAGTCCAGCAGTGGAAGGCTGACCCGCGGGTACGTCGCCTGGAACGCGCGCACCACGGCCGGATCGAACTTGCGGCCGGCCTGCTCATCGATCCATGCGAGCGCCTCGGAAACCGAGCGCGCCTCCTGGTACGGGCGGTCCTGCGTCATGGCGAAGAACGTGTCGACCACCGCGACGATACGTGCCGGCAGCGGAATCGACTCACCGGCCAGACCGGGCGTGTAGCCGGTGCCATCCCAGTTCTCGTGATGGTAGAGCGCGATCTCCTCGGCCATCCGCAGGATGGGTGAGCGACTGCCGCTGAAGACTCGGGAGCCGATGGATGTGTGCGTCTTCAGCAGGTCCAGCTCCTCGAGGCTGAGGCTGCCCGGCTTCACGAGGATCTCGGGCATGCCGACCATCCCTATGTCGTGCAGCGGTGCGGCATAGCGGATGAGATCCACCTGCTCGTCCGGCAGCTCCATCTCCTCGGCGATCGCCGCGCAGAGCGTCCCGAACTGTGCGGGAAGCGACCCGTCGAGCGACTCGCCGTGCTCCGTGACGCGCGCGAGCCGCTCCGCCATCTCGATCTGCATCTCGCGCAGCTCGCGCTGATGGCGCTCCACCTCCGCGTGCACCGCGCGATACTGCTCGCGAAGGTCGAGCAGATTGCGTATGCGCAGCAGCACATCCGTCGCATCGAAGGGCTTCAGCAGGAAGTCGCTGGCTCCGGCCGACAGCGCCAGCTCGCGCGCTTCCGGCGTAGTGTCGCCCGTCACCAGCACCACCGGCAGGAACTCACCGGGGGCGTTTCGCTGGCGGAGCTGCCCCATCACGTTGATGCCGTCGAGGAACGGCATACGCAGATCCATCAGGACCAGGTCGGGTTCGAACTCCCTGAAAAGCGGCAACGCGAGACGTGCATCCGTCGCACTGCGCACGTTCTCGTAGCCGCCGCGACGAAGGATCCGCTCGAGAAGCGTGATGATTGCTTCGTCATCATCGATGATCAGAATCCGTGCACTCGGATTCTCGGTCTGGTCCATGAATCTTCCGATGTAAGAGACTGCGAACATCGTACAGCATTCGACGCATGCGGTCCAGTCTGCCGTGCTGGCGGAGTCAGCGCCCGGCGAGGTTGGCGCGGGCCCGCTCGCTGATCCGCTCACCCCGATCGAGAAACTTCTTCAGCAGATCGAGGGCGTCGCGGATATCGGTGCCACGGCTGACATCCGCGCGAACTGCGCCCTCGATCTCTTCCCACAGGATCGACCATTCCCTCCGCATCGCTTCGGCGGACCAGCCGAGCTGAGCGCGCTGGCGCCCGTGCAGCTCGGCGACCACGCGCTGGATCTCGCTGCCATCCTGCAGCAGGCGGTCCGGAACCGCCTGGCTCTTCTCGAGCGCGATCAGCGACTGTGCGATGTCCGCCAGGAACGTCGATGCGTGGTCCTCGAGATCCGCTTCGCCCAGCTCGCCGGCCTGCGGGATCAACGGTTCCCCGCGCAGTCTCTCCTTGTACGCGTCGAGTACGGCGGGTGCCGCTCTCTGGAGTGCATGACCCGTGTCCGCGAGACGCTTCGGCGCCGTCTCCATGAGTCTCGTCGACGGCTGCCCGAGCGACGCCAGATCCCTTGGCAGCCACAGCGTGAATGCCGATCCCCGCCCGAGCTCGCTCTCCACGGTCAGATCTCCGCCCATGAGCTGGGCCAGGTGGCGACTGATCGTGAGTCCCAGCCCCGTGCCGCCGCGCATGCGTCTGTCATCGCCTTGCACCTGGGTGAACGGCTTGAAGAGGTTGCCGATTTCGTCGCGCGCGATGCCGATCCCGGTGTCGATGACGCGCAGGTACGTCATCGGGCCATCGCCAGTGGTCTCGAGGTCCTGTGGCGCACGCTCGACGTCGCCGCAGCTCACCGTGATGCTGCCGCCCGGGTCGGTGAATTTTACCGCGTTCGACAACAGATTCACGAGGATCTGACGGACCCGCGATTCGTCCCCTATGAACACCGCCGTGTCGTCGGACGAGCACTCGTCCACGATCTCGATCCTCCGCTCCCGCGCCTGCGGAACGATGAGGGCGAGCGCGGGCGGCACCGCATGGGCAACCCGCACCTGCTCGCGCTCCACCTGCATGCGTCCGGCCTCGACCTTTGCGACGTCGAGCACGTCTTCAACGAGATTGAGCAGGTGACGGCTGCTGGTGCGCACGCGTTCGAGCTGTTCCTTCTGCTCCGCCGTGACCGGTCCCGTAATGCCCAGCACGAGCAGGTCGGTATAGCCGATGATCGCGTTGATGGGCGTGCGGATCTCATGGCTCATGTTTGCCAGGAACTGGCTCTT
>DATABQ010000258.1:0-8299 GCA_036259495.1 Longimicrobiales bacterium
GGGCCGCTCTGCGGCCCGCCGTTCACTGACCCTTCTCTTCCGCCGCCTCCCGCAGCTCGCGGGACAGGGCGAGCAGCTTCTCGCCCCTTCGTTGCAGCCCATCGGCAAGCCGCTGAGCGCTGCTCCTGCTCGGCCGCCGCCGCCCGCTGCGCCACGAGCGCAGTACATCGTAACTCAGGCCAGCGTCGGCTGCGAGCTGCCGCATCGCGAACGGCGCCTCACGCAGAACTCGCCGTATCGTTTCCCCAAGTGATTCCGTGGTCATGGCCATCCTCTCTCCCGTGAACCGCTCCCAGTCTAATCGGCACACATCGATCCGTGCAGTCGAAAGGCGGGCCAGCTGGCGTGCGGTACACCGCCTGGTGCGTTCCCGGAGGCCGTTACCGAGCCGACTAGTGGACTGTCTCCGAAGTAACGTGAGCACCGAGAGCGCGGATGCGCGGCGCTGGCAAGGAGCGGCGACGCTGGAATAGCAGCGCTATTTCGAGGAGTCCCGTCGCAGTGTCCAGCGGCGCGCAGGCTCGCTCGAATGCCGCGGGACTTCGGAGACAGTCCACTAGAAGACCCTGACGTTGATGTAGCGGCTCGGCCGTTCACGGATGTCCGCCGCCAGCGCGCGCATCTCGCGCAGCGTGTTGTTCATCTCGTCGTACATGGTCTCATCGTTCACCAGGCGGCCGAGGGTCCCGCTGCCGCTGTCGATCTTGTCCATCACGGAGGCGAAGGAGACGAGCGACTCCTCCAGCCGGCCGGCGGCGGACGTGAGGGACTGGGCGCTGCGCTCGACCTCGGAGATGGCGCTGCTCAGAGCGGCGCCGGTTTCGGCGTCCTCGACACCTTCGGCGGTGCGGCGCAGCGAGATGGCGGCGAGGCGCAGCTCGGCGAACGCGGCGCGGAGCTCCTGTGCGCTCGCCGGCAGCACCGCAGCGGTCTCGTGGACATCGGCGACGGCTGCGGGAGAGAGGAGGCGGTCCGCGCTCACGAGGACGGACTCCACACGGGAGCTGAGGTCGGTCGCGATCTGGCTCAGCTGCGGCGTGGCGACGCCCTGTAGTGTATCGCCGGGCGAGATGCTGATGGCGGACGAGCCGGGGATGAGATCGACGACATGGGCACCGAAAACGTCACCGCTGATCGCGGCACGCGTATCGGTGGGCAGTGCCAGATCCTCGCGCTCGAGGCGCAGTCCTACGACCACACCGCCCTTGGGATTCAGGTCTATGGAGCGGACGGTGCCGACCTGCACGCCCTGGACCTGGACGCGGTCGCTGCGCTTCAGGCCGCCGCCATCGCTGAGCAGGAGGGTGACGTCCATGCCGCCGCGGAAGACGGGAGCTCCGAGCATCCAGAACAGACCCCAGAAGAAGATGGCAGCCGCGACGATAGTGAGAAGACCGACGGCGGCGAGATTGCGCTTGCGCTTTGGCATGTGTGTTCTATTCCGTGATCATGCGGCCGTGCCATCACCGACACGACTGCGGCGTACGAATCTGCTCACGATGGGATCCTCGTTCCTGAGGATCTCATCCGGCGTTTGAACTGCGCGCACGCGGCCTTCGTAGAGCAGGGCGATCCTGTCGCCCACCTCGAAGGCTGTGTCGAGATCGTGCGTGACGACGATGCTGGTGACACCGAGCTGGCGATCCAGCTCCATGATCAGCTCGTCGATGTTGTCGGCGTTGACCGGATCGAGACCGGTGGTCGGCTCGTCCCACAGCAGGTAGCGCGGCTGGTGCGCTATCGCACGCGCGACGCCGACGCGCTTCCGCATGCCGCCCGACAGCTCGCTCGGGTACTTGTCCATCACGGAAGCGTCGAGATTCACGCGTCGCAGCAGTTCCTCACCTTCCGCGCGACATGACGGCATCGGCCGCCCTTCCTTCTCGTCCGTCTGCGCCAGCCAGAGGTTCTCCGCCACCGAGAGCGAGTCGAAGAGCGCGGCATTCTGGAAGACGTAGCCGATACGGCGCCGGACGCTGCGCAGCTCCTTCGGAGTGGCCTGCGCGATGGAGATGCCGTCCACGATGACATCGCCCTGATCCGGCTCCAGCAACCCCATGGCGTGCTTGATCAGCACGCTCTTGCCCGTGCCTGAAGGCCCGAGCAGCGCCAGGGTCTCGCCCTCCTCGACGAAGAGATCCACGCCGCGCAAGACGGCCAGATCGTCGAAACTCTTGTGCAGGTTGCGGAACTCGATCATGCGCAGTGTTACGGTTCAGAGATCCTGTTGCACCGGCCGCGCGGCGGCGCCGGCACTAGAACGCCTTCAGTACGGGCACGAGCAGCACGTCCAGCACCATCAGCGTTATGGTCGTCGCGACAACGGCCTTCGTCGTGGTGCGCCCCACGCCCTCCGCCCCCCCCGTCCCGCTCAGTCCGACGAAGCACGCAATGAACGTGATCGCAAACCCGAACACCGCGCCCTTCAGCACGGAGAAGATGAGGGCCCAGGTGCGGAAGTAGAAGCGCATGCCGTACACCAGGTCGGCGGATGTCATGCCGTCGACCACGAGCAGTGCGATGGTGTACCCCGCCACGATCCCCATCGCGTTGGCGAGGATGACCAGCGGCGGGAATGCGATGAGCCCGCCGACCACCCGCGGCACGACCAGGAACGCCACGGGGTCGCGGCCCATCGCCACGAGCGCATCGATCTGCTCCGTCACCTTCATTGACGCGAGCTCGGCGGCAATGGCCGCCCCCACCCGCGCCATCATGACGATACCTGTGAGCACCGGGCCGAGCTCCGTGATCACGCTCGCTGCGAGCACGCTGCCGATCACCCACAGAGGCAGGCCGCCGGCGAACTGCGCGCCCGTCTGCTGCGACGTGACGGCGCCACCGAGAAACGCCATCACCAGCACCAGCGGCAGCGACTGAATGCCCATCAGGTACGCCTGCTGCAGCGCCGCGTTCATGTATAGTCGCGGCCGCGGCAGCACCCGCACGATCTGACCCGCCAGCACTGCCGCTTCACCGACGGTCACGAGCCCGTTCGTCAGCTTCCGCATCAGCGCGCTGCGACCCGCATGTGTACCCCCACCCCTGTGATTCGATTCCCGGCAGTGCACCCGTCATGCGAGTGCATGTCGGAGCGCTGTGCGGCCCTCAGCGGCCGATCCCGTCGTGTTTGCGTGAACCCGCCCTCCGGTCTGAATGAGGAGGCGGAGCTGCAGCCTGGGAAATTAATGGGAAGCGGCCATCACGGACACCCTGACGAAATCCTGGCGGGCGACCCCGGAGAGCGCGACAGCTCCGTTGCACGCGCGACGGCTCCGCCGCAGGGATGGTGCGGTTCGACGTGAGGCATGGGTGCGAGACATGGGCGGGAACGGAATGGAGCCAATCGGGATCGAACCGATGACCTCCTGCTTGCAAAGCAGGCGCTCTCCCAGCTGAGCTATGGCCCCTCAGCCGGGAAAATTAACGGCCACCTCCACCTTCGTCCAGTCTTGGATTCACGATGTTGTTGTAGATCGACCCGAACGTGTACCGGAGCCCGACCGATGTGCCGTAGCGGTAGCCGGTCTCCAGCGCACGCCGCTGCAGCAGCACCTCATCATCCGTCGCATCGCCCTTCGCGATGTAGATCTGATCGCGGACCCGCTCATAGTGGCCGTTCAGGTCGAGCGAGAGACCGCGCAGCAGGCGCACGTTGAGATTGAGGAAGCTGGACAGATTGTTGTGCCGGAAGTTGTCCAGGTAATGCGACCCGCTCAGCTCGAGCGACGCCGATCCCCATGGCTGCTGAAACTCGACGGTGAGCTCGAGCTGCTGGTCGGCCCGCTGCTCCGAGAGCCGGTCATAGATCGTGATCTCTTCATAGTCGAAATGGCGTATGCCAGCCGAATACTGGATCGTCGCCCGCCGTCGCGAGAATTCCGAGTAGGGGAAGAGGCTGTACTCGAGGAGCCCCGCGACGCGCGCATACAGGTCCTGATTCGCGAACGATGATGTGCCGACATCGACGGCCATCCCGGCGGACCACAGCCGGGCAACTGCGCGCGCCACGCCCGCACTGGCCTCATAGTCCCGCTGGATACTGTGGATCGTCCGGTCGCTGAGCTCGAATTCCTGCTCCTCGTATGAGCCCTGGACGTCGAACTCCATGATCCACTGCTCAGTGACTCGATCGGCACTGCCCGACAGCTCGAACTGCCGCTCCTGTTCGCGCGACTCACCGCTCAGCTCCGCATCCGCCCTGACGGAAAAGACCCAGTAGTTCCACGGGTCCCGCACCGGCCCGGCGGGTGAGAGATCCGCAGGCTGCACATCGTCGCTGAGGATACGCAGGTGGGCGGCAGCGCTGGTCATGACCGCATAGCGCACCAGTCCCTGCGCAATGCGCGCTGTCAGCGCATCGCGCTCCTCGGCCTGCGTGCTGCTCTGGTCGGTCGAGAACCGGATGTCGACGCTGTCCCCTGCGAACCGGCCCTGCCCCGTCATCGTCACGAGGAAGCTCGAGCCACCCCCGCCCGTCGACTGCGACGTCACCAGCACGTACACGTCGGCGTCGGCACGGTCTCGGACCCAGTTGACGAACTGCACCTCATTGCGGATATGCGTGGTCTCACAGCTCCACGTCTGGCAGTCCAGGAAGACCGCGGGCGGCGGCTCCTGTGCTGCGGCCTGGGCGGCCACAGGTGCGGCTGACATCATCACGGAAGCTGCGGTGAGCAGCACCGGCACAATACGCATCAACGTGTCCCTTCGTCATGGAGATGAGGGGGTACATTCTGCGTGCTGCGCGCCGTGTATGCAAACGCGGAGGGCGGAGGACCCTGCTTCCCCCTGTGACTACGCGCCCGCCGCGGCCGGAATATCCGGTGTCAGAACACGGCTGTGCGAGCCGGAGCAGTGCCTGACGAGTGCTGCGCTGCGGAGGGCAAGCTCGTCCGCGACGGCCGCGGCCACGTCCTCGTCGGCGAGCCACCCATTGTCCCAGAGGACGGTGAATGCATTGCGGGCGCGGCCGCGCCGATCGCGCCGGCAGGATCCGGGAGCACCGCTCTTGTAGGAGATGACGCAGCCGGCCCAGCTGCCACGCAGCACAGCGTGGCCCGCGAGGTCTTCGCGCAGCTGCATGAGGCCGTCGAAGCTGAACTCCTCGAGCTCGGATCGCAGCTCGATCATGGCTTCGAGACGGTGGTCGTCGGCGAGTCGTGGCGCGGGCATGTGTACCTTCCGTTCCGGTCTGAGCGCTGGACCGGGAAGGTGCATGACGCGTGCCCGGAAGGGCAGCAGTGAAGCTGAAGGTGGTGCTGTGCGGGCGGTTGTTCAGGCGGAGCGATGCGGCCGTGCAGGCCGGATCTCGGCACGCCGGATTCGTGCAGCCTGCAGCATGATCGCGCAGGCGAGCTCGGGGTCATCCATGAGAAAATAGCGGCTGCGGACGTGGCTGATCTCATCGAGCCGGACGCCGTCTGCGTAGAGCTCGAGCATCTCGGCGCGGGCGTGCGGGACGCTGACGGTCCTGCGCGCACCCTGAAAGATGATGCGCCGGCTCGTGACGATGAGCACACCCACGTCGCTCGGCAGGATGTCGGCAGCGGGCCGGAGCGCGTCACGGGAGCCTGTTGCGGCGAAAGGCTCGTTGCTCACGACACGGAATGAGGGGCCGGCGAGTTTGCGACGTGCGACGTCGGGCAGCGCAATGCGTTCGGCGAGCGTGCACTGGACGACCCAGTGGCAGCGCTCGTCAGGCACGAGCGAAACGGGGGCGTGAACCTCCGGCATCTTTCCGCCGGCCACCCTGGCGAGCATGCGCAGCCGGCTCAGCTGGGGCAGATCACTGCCGAGGTCGCGCTCGGTGAGGCCGAGCTGTTCCTGGAGACGAGTGAGGACGGCATCCTCGTCGGGCGTGAGGCGCGCGTCGGCGGCCGCATCGCGCAACGCGCCGCGATAGATCGCGAGCGCGGCCATGCGCACTTCGTCCGGCTTCAGATCGCCGCGCGCGCGTACGCTCTCGAGCTCCTCCAGCTCTTCCGGCGTGAGCACGCCGTCATCGAGCGCCTGCCGGAGCAGCTGCTGGTACTCGATCCGGCGGCGACGGCGGCGGCGCAGGTCGAACCAGCGGAGCCCGAGCAGTGCGACGAAGCTCGCAACCAGCAGCGGAATGATCCAGGTCGAATCCATGAAACGATGCTACGGGGCAGTCCGCGCCCGTGGCAAGGGTTCAGCCGTCTGCGTAGCACGGGCGCAGCGGAGGTCTTACGTTTCGGCCTGCAACCATGAACAAGCGGAGGGCGGGATGCGTTCGTCGATGACGCCGGAGTCACTGCTGACTCCGGCTGCGGTCGTGGATCTGGACATCATGGAGGCGAACCTCGACCGGATGGCGGAATACGCCCGCCTCCACGCGCTGACGCTGCGGCCGCACACGAAAACGCACAAGTCGCCGCTGCTGGCCGCGGAGCAGGTGCGGCGCGGCGCCGCGGGGCTGACTGTCGCGCAGCTGCACGAAGCGCGGCTCATGTCCGCCGCGTCCGACGACATTCTGCTGGCGCACCCGCCGGTCGGCGCGCCGAAGCTTGCACGCCTGCTCGCACTGCCGGCGGACACCCGCCTCACCGTCGCGCTCGATTCGGCCGCTGCGCTCGAGCCCCTGGCCGAGGCCGCGAACACCGCCGCGCGCGAGATCGGCGTGCTCATCGAGCTCGACCTGGGCATGGGACGCGTCGGCATCGCGGATCCAGCGGAGGCCGTTGCCCTCTGCGATCTCTGCAACCGTCTGGAGGGCGTGAGCTGGAGCGGCATCATGTTCTATCCCGGCCACATTCGCGAGCACGTCGACGAGCAGGATGCTGCGCTGGAGGCGGTCGATTCGAAGCTTCAGCACATGCTCCAGCTCCTCGGCGAGCGCGATCTGCGGCCAGAAATCGTCAGTGCCGGCTCGACACCGGCTGCGTACGCATCGCACCGCATCCGCGGTCTCACCGAGATCCGTCCCGGGACCTACATCTTCAACGATCGCACGACCGCCGCAATCGGAGCGTGCGACTGGAAGGACTGCGCATACTCCGTCCTCGCCACCGTCGTGAGCACGGCGGTCAGCGGCCAGGCCGTGGTCGATGCCGGCTCCAAGGCACTCTTCAGGGAGGAGCTGCGCGGCTCCGACCGCACCGGCTTCGGCGCGCTGCTCGATCGCCCGGAAGTGGTCGTGAAAGGGATGAGCGAGGAGCACGGACTGCTGGATCTGTCCGCCACTTCCTGGAAGCCCCGGGTCGGCGACCACGTACGTATCGTGCCGAATCACGTGTGCGTATCGGTGAACCTGCACGACACGGTGTGGGGCATGCGCGGCGAAGGCATCGAACGGAGCTGGCCCGTGGCGGCGCGCGGCTGGGATTGAACGGGGCGGTTAACGGACGTGTATGTGCATGTGCACGCGGGGCGTGCACGCGATCAACGGGGGCCACCCTGCACTCGTACGCGTGCCGCGTGCACATGCACGTCCGTTAACCCGTCCTACAGCAGCTGCCGCAGCACGAACTGCAGAATTCCTCCGTGCCTGTAGTACTCGCGTTCCTGCGGTGTATCGAGCCGCGCGAGCGCGGTGAACTCGGTCACGTTGCCGTCATCGCCTGTCGCACGCACGCGCACCAGTCGTTCCTCGACGCTCGTGGCGGAGAGTGCTGCGTCGATGCCTGTGATCTCGTACGTCTCGCGTCCCGTGAGGCCGATCGAGGAGTACGACTCACCGTCCGCAAACTGGAGCGGCAGCACACCCATGCCGATGAGGTTGGAGCGGTGGATCCGCTCGTAGCTTTCGACGATGACCGCGCGAACGCCGAGCAGCAGGGGTCCCTTGGCTGCCCAGTCGCGTGAAGAGCCGGATCCGTATTCCTTGCCGGCGATGATGACGAGCGGAACGCCGGCCTCCTGATATTTCACCGATGCATCGTAGATCGGGATCACCTCGCCGTCGGGCAGATATGTGGTCATGCCGCCCTCGACGTCGGGATTGAGGCGGTTGCGCAGGCGAACGTTGGCGAACGTGCCGCGCATCATGACCTCGTGGTTCCCGCGGCGTGATCCGTAGGAGTTGAAGTCGCGCGGCTCGATGCCGTGCTCGCGGAGATAGCTGCCGGCGGGGCTGTCCAGCTTGATCGAGCCCGCAGGCGAGATGTGATCGGTCGTGATGCTGTCGCCAAGAAGCGCGAGCACGCGCGCTCCGGTAATATCGGCGACGCTGCCGGGCTCGCGCGGCATGTCGACGAAATACGGCGGGTGCTTGACGTAGGTCGAGTCCTCCTGCCACTCGAAGAGTTCGGATTCTGGCGTCGGCAGAGCGCGCCAC
>DATABQ010000259.1:0-10681 GCA_036259495.1 Longimicrobiales bacterium
AGCCGGACCGTCCACATCCGTGGGTCCCGACGACAACAGCATGATGGCGGCATCCTGCCGGACGCTGCGCAGTGCCTCCAGCGCCCCGCGTGCGCGCTCCGGCGGCTCCAGATCGATCACGGCGGTTACGGCAGGGGCCTCGCGTATCCACCCGTATGTCGCCGGATCGGCGGGATCCCCGTCGAATGATCTGTCCGGCTCGTCGCCGCGCCAGCGGCGGACGTCGCGAACCTTCGATCGCAGTGCAGCGGACAGGCTGTCGGATTCGCTGATGATGATCAGCAGCGGGCGCGGCGGCGCGTGATTCTTCTCGGAGGACAATCAGGCTCCCGGTTTGCAGCGGCCATCGGTCTTGCGCAGTCTCGCCCCTGCAATCGCAACGTCCGTTCCCTGGCGGGACGGAACCGGGCTCGGCCGGTGACGCTCAGCGGGACGGGTCGTTTTCCGGGGTCGGCGCATGCGAGAGGCCATGCTCCCCTGAGGCGGAGCCTCGCAGCGTCCGCACTTCGCTGGCGCGATCGAAGAAACGCTGCGTCGGATAGGCCAGATCTATCTCTTCATGCGCGGCAAATGCATCCAGCGCCGCTTCCCAGATCTCCTGCTCGGAATCGCGCCGCCGCCGCGGATCGCAGACGTACCGCACGGCCAGTGCAATACCGCGATCGCTGATGCGGGTGTACACCGTCGGCGCCAGCGTCGTATAGAAGATCATGAAGCGCCGCCCGAGCGCCAGCACTTCGTCTTCCGCCTCATCGGTCAGAGTATGGCCGTGCTCCTTCGCCACCTCGAGCAGCAGCGCCTTCGCAGCCCGCCAGTTGCTCTCGTACGTGATCGCGATCTCGAGCTCGTTCCAGATATAGGGGAAACCGCGGGTGTAGTTCGCGACCGGCTCCGTGAACAGCAGCCCGTTCGGCACATGGATGACACGTCCCGTACTCTGGTCTGCTCCGACCCAGTTCCCCACTTCGAGGAGTGAGAACTGGAAGATGCGGACGTCGATGACGTCCCCGATATGGCCGCTGACCTCGATGCGATCCCCGACGGAGAACGGGCGGCGCCAGATCAGGAAGAGCCACGCCGCGATGTTCAGCAGAGGCTCCTTCAGCGCAATGACGAGTCCGGCGGCCGCGATGCCCAGGAACGTCGCGAGGTAGCGGAAGCCGACGAACCAGATCCGGGCTGCGATGAACAGGCCGGCGATCGCGAGGGCGTAGGTGATCCCTTTGCGCCAGTGATAGCGGGAGCGGTCATCTGCGACATGGCGGCGGACCATCACCAGCAGCACTGTCCGCAAGGCGAGGAAGATCAGCAGCAGCACGGCCGTTTCGATCAGACGGATCTCCACGCTGCTCAGCTCGCTCACCACCTCGAGCCACGATTCGATCTGCGAACCCATTCCACCTTCGAGTCAGAGAACACCTTGCGGTCAGGCAACCAAGGTAGGGGCCGATCGCGGGGTGCGAAACAGTCACAGCATGGACGCGACTGCCATCCGTTGACTGCGCATTGAGGCTTCGGCTACTATTCAGGGGCTGCCCCATGAACACGGCCCCTGCTCTTCCCGCCAACTGCAATCGCATCGATGCACACCTACAGCCGTACTGCGCTCGTCCTGCTCCTCGGTATTGCAGCGTGCGGCGACCCCGTTGATCCACCGTATCCCGCAGCGGCGACGGCAGCCAGTCCCCTTGCACAGGGTGTCGCCGCAGCCACCGCAGTACCGGCACCGCCTGCCGTGCGCGTCACCACAGCGGGCGGTCGTCCGTTGCAGGGAGTCATCGTGCAGTTCGTGGTGGAGTCCGGCGGCGGAACGCTCACCGGCGCCGCACCTGTGACCGATATCGATGGTATCGCCCGCGTCGAAGAGTGGATGCTCGGTGCGGCACCCGGGCGCAACTCCGTGCGCGCGACCGTGACCGGGATTACGGATCACGTGGTCTTCGAGGCGATGGCGCTGCCGGAGCACTGCTCCGGGCTCGTTACGCTGGACCTCTCACTCGGCGAGTTCGTCCGGCTGAAGGACGCGGCAGGCACGATGTACCCGTGCCTGCTGTTCGATGCGCGGGAGTCCGCGGGCAGCGAGTACGTGCTGCTGTTCGAGAACCTCTCCTCTGAAGGCGGCTTCGACACCGGGCTCTTCCCCGGTCCTGCCGGAGATACATCGCTCGCATACACCCTCGATATAGTGCCGCTCACTGCTGCCGCGGGACCGGTCAGCCACATCCGCCTTGCACTGCCGTCGGCCGAGCGTACATCCGATGTGCACACATGGGATTTCGGTGCCGGACGCATCCGTGAGCACGTGCCCGACCAGTCGCGCCTCGCTCCCGCGGTTCAGCTCATGCGCGACGGCCGCACCATGGATCTGAACAGCGCCCTCGCCGATCCTGTTCCGGGCGACACCATCCAGGTGCTGATGGAAGCGATTCCCCGACTGGGCACCAGCACCGAGGTGCAGAGCGCCGTCATCCGCTACGTATCCGACCACCTGATCATCGCGGAGGATGTGCGCCTCACCACCGACCTCGTGCGTGAGGGCGGCGGCCACAACACCCTGCTGTCTGAAGCCGACATGGCCGCGATCGCTGCGGAGTACGCCGCAGTCGCACGCATCCAGGGCGACATGTTCTTCGAAGGCCGCCACAATTCAGCCGTCGAGGATGCCGCGCCGCATCGCATCACGGCGGTGCACTCACTCATGCCGGCGGACAACATCTGGGGCTATACCTACTCGATCTCGAACTACTTCGTCTGGGACTACTGGGTCGCAACGGACGGTTCCACGAAAGGCCTGAACCAGCACCCGCAGCGCGTCGCAGACAATCTGTTCATGCACGAGATCGCACACATGCGCCACATGGGGATGCTCCAGCGCAGGGGGCTGGGCGTAGCCGGCCGGGGCAACCGCTGGCTCGTCGAGGGATTCGCCCGCTTCGTCGAACGCCTGCCGATCGCAGCACGGCTGCTCGGCACCACCACGCCATCGCGCACCGGCAATGTCGTGCTCCCCCGCAACCCCGCGTTCAACAACGCATATTTTCTGGACGACGTCCCGACCTATCTGGATGCATCATCCAGCATGTACTTCGGCTATCAGAACTCATCGTTCGTGTTCGACTACTTCGCCGATCGAGTAGCGCAGCGCGGTGGCGACTGGATGACGGCCGTGCGTGAGTTCCTGCTGGCGGGTGCATCCGTGGAGCGGCTGGACGACGTGGTGGGCAGATGGCTGCCCGGCACATCTGCCGCCGACCTGTTAACGCAGGCCAGGATCGCGCTCTACACCGACGATATCGGCACGGCCGGCCTCCCGCCCTGGACGCAATACCACCAGTACCGGCTGCGCGAGAGCCGCCCGGCTCCCGACCGCCTCGCGGATGAAGACCCGCGCGCGCAGTGGATGCGCCTATCTCCGACCATCGCCGCGGGCATGTCCGGCGCCGTCGAGGCGGGCGGAGCCGTCGGCTTCCTCATCGACGGCTCCGACACGGGCGCGGGTGTGATCCGTATGAGCGGACCGCCAGGACCCCGCGCGAGGGTCTCGATCGCCCGCATACGCTGAAACCCGCCAGCGCTCCTGACGTATGGATGACAGTTGCCGGACTGTTCTGCGCAGGAGGATTGAATGATCGAGATGATGGTAGGACTGATTGGTCTGACCGCCACGGCGGGTGCCGCCGGGTTCGGGTACATCCGTTCGAAGACGTTCGTCGCGCGACGGCTCCGCTACGTCGACTCCGTGCAGTCACCCGTGGCGCCGTTCGTAGCCGGCATTGCCGCGACTGCACTCGCCACGCCGATCGTTTGGGCGCTGCCGTTTGTCGGTGCGGGCACTGCGATCATTTTCGGGGTCGCGACCGGCGCAGGCACGCGTGCCGGTGTCCGGCAGATCCGGCGTCTCATCTCGCCCGGGTTCTAGTGTTGTAATTCAGAAATCCCGTGTCCGCACCGAGGAGCCGGAAGCACCTGCCCGGCAAGGCGCGAGGAGGAGGCGTAGCAGCGCTACGGCGACGACGAGCAATGATGCCGGGCGGGATGCAGCCGGCGCCGAATGCGACGCGATTTCTGAATCACGACACTAGTGTTGTGGATCGTTTGCTGACCCTCTTCCAGATCATGTGATCCGGAGGAGGGTCAGTCGCTGTTCACCGCACGAAGCAGCCGGAGAGACCGGTCCGGCAGCGATACCGCGTCGGCCGAAGTGTGAACTTCCCCCGTCTCGACTCCATCGGGACGGCTCGTGTCGACCAGCACTTCCCATCGACCGCCGTTGTGCGCAGGCAGCTTGAACTGGACAGGCTCCGTGTGCGCGTTCAACAGCAGCAGCAGCGTATCGTCGACGACGAGGTTCCCCTCCTCATCCACTTCCCCGAGCGCATCGCCCGCGAGCATCACACTCAGCGCCCGGTTCCAGCCGGCTCTCCATTCCGCGTCAGTCATTTGCTCACCGTCCGGACGCAGCCACGTCAGGTCGCGGACTTCGGAGCCGCGGATCTGCCTCCCCTGGTAGAACTTCTTCCGGCGCAGCACTGGATGCTTCTTACGAAGAGCAATCAGGCGGCGTGTGAACTCCATCTGTGCGCGCCGGCGATCATCGAGATTCCAGTCGAGCCAGCTGATCTCGTTGTCCTGCGCGTACGCGTTGTTGTTGCCACGCTGCGTTCTGCCCATCTCATCGCCGGCGCAGAGCATCGGCACGCCCTGCGACAGGAACAGCGTGGCCAGCAGATTCCGTTTCTGCCGCTCTCGCAGCTCGTTAATGCCGGGATCGTCCGTCTGCCCCTCGACACCATAATTCGCCGAAAGATTGTGATCGTGACCGTCACGCCCATTCTCACCGTTCGCCTCGTTGTGCTTCCGCTCGTAGCTGACTACGTCATGGAGCGTGAAGCCGTCGTGCGCAGCGATGAAGTTTATGCTCGCGTACGGGTGCCTGCCATCCTCCTGATAGAGATCGCTGCTGCCCGTCAGTCTATACCCGAGCTCCGCCATTCCACCGATGTCACCGCGCCAGTAGCGACGCACCGTGTCGCGGTACTTGTCGTTCCACTCCGCCCACAGGATCGGAAAGTTTCCGACCTGGTAACCGCCCTCGCCTATGTCCCACGGCTCCGCTATGAGCTTCACCCGTGACAACACCGGATCCTGATGAATCGCATCGAAGAACGATGACAGCCGCGTCACGTGATGCTGTTCCCGCGCGAGCGTCGACGCCAGGTCGAAGCGGAACCCGTCCACGTGCATCTGCGTCACCCAGTACCGCAGACTGTCCATGATCAGCTTCAGCACCTGCGGGTGCTGTGCATTCAGACTGTTGCCCGTGCCCGTGTAGTTCATGTAGTAGCGCGGCTGATCCGGCACCAGCTTGTAGTACGTCGTGTTGTCGATGCCACGCAGACTCAGTGTGGGCCCGAGCTCGTTTCCCTCCGCCGTATGATTGTAGACGACGTCGAGGATCACCTCTATGCCAGCGCGATGCAGCGCCTTCACCATCTGCTTGAACTCGCGCACATGCTCGCCCGCGCCGGTGGACGCATAGCGCGCAACCGGCGCGAAGAAGTTCAGCGAGTTGTAACCCCAGTAGTTGACGAGCCCCTTGTCGATCAGGTGCCCCTCATCGACGAACTCATGCACGGGCAGCAGCTCCACGGCCGTCACGCCCAGCTGCTTCAGGTGATCCACGGCGGCCGGATGCGCGAGTCCGGCATACGTGCCGCGCAACTCCTCCGGCACACCCGGATGCAGCTTCGTGAAGCCCTTGACGTGCAGCTCGTAGATCACCGACTCGTGCAGTGGGGTGTCGGGATAGGCATCGCCTTCCCAGTCGAATGACTCATCGATCACGATGCCCTTCGGCACCGCGTGGGCATCGTTTTCGTCCGAATAGGAGAGATCCGCGTCCGAAGCTCCCACACGGTACCCGAAGATCGGACCTTTCCAGTCGAGCGATCCGACCACCGCTCGCGCGTAGGGGTCCAGCAGCAGCTTCGAGGGATTGAACCGCAGGCCTCTCTCGGGTTCGTAGGGGCCCTGAATGCGATATCCGTAGCGCTGACCAGGATGTAGCCCGGGAACGCACCCGTGGCGGATGAACCCGGTCACCTCGCGCAGCCGGATGCGCTCACATTCCGCACCCGCCTCGTCGAAGAGGCACAGCTCCACTTCCCGTGCCTCCTCCGAATACACGGCGAAGTTTACTCCACGGCCATCGTACGTCGCACCGAGCGGGTACGGCCGTCCTGGCAACACCTTCCGCGACAATCGATCTGCTCCTGAGAACGGTCCGGCGCAGGGCGCGCCGTACCGCCGCGAAAGTGCAATGCTGGTGCCCGGATCGTTCTGCCCGGCCGGACGGCGAAAGCGGGCGGAACCGGAGGGCTATCACTGCACGGCAATCTCGCTCATCAATGCCACCACGTTGTGCTCGCTGTCACGGAAGAACGCCAGCCACAGCTCACGATCGCCGAGATCGGCGACCTTGTGGGGCGCGGCATCGAAGCTGACGCCGCGCCCGACCAGCAGCCGATGCGCTGCGCGAATGTCGGGCACGTCCAGATACAGGATCGATCCGGACCGCTCCTCACCGCCCGCTTCCGCCTCACCCAGCAGCAGGCGCACGCCGCCGCACTCGAAGAACGACATCTTCGGTGGGGCATCGAACAGATGCCGGAGCTCGAGCACGTCACCATAGAACGCACGCGCGCGTTCGATGTCGCGCACGGTAATCGCAATCTGGCCGATCCGCTGAACTCCGAGTGCGCCGTCGCTCATGTCGGCCGCGCCCCGGGATCCGGATCGATTGAAGGATCGCGCCAGCGCCAGAGCAGTGCGCCGACGAGCCAGCCGATCACGGCGGCAGCTACGACATCGCTGAAGAAATGCGCTCCAGCGGCCACTCGTGACAACCCGCAACCCCAGGCGAGCCCCCACCATATGATTCGGGCCCGCGGGTAGATCCGGGCGAGCACGGCCGCCGCACCGAACGCGACGAGCGCATGGCTGCTCGGCATGCCGAGTCCGCCGGTGGAGAACGTCCTCTCTGTGAACGGCCGGAACACATACTCGCCGAACTCACCGGGACGCCGGCGCCGTACGATCAGCTTGGCCAGCTCCGCGGCGATTCCGCCGACGATCGACCCGGCGATGATGAGTCCGCCGCGCGAACGAGCGATTCGGCGCCATGGTATCCGCTCTTCGAGGATGACAGCGGCACCGGCAGCGAGCCACAGCGGCACGAAACCCATTACGCGAAGCATTCGGCCCATATCGTCCCCATACACGTTCTCGATTCGGATGTACCGGAACGCGATCGGGTCGAGGACGTGCGCGAGCACTATGCTCACCACGGCAATGACCCAGAATCGGGGGGGAATCCGCGGCGGCGCAGCTCGTTCTATGGTCATCTCTGAGTGCTAATGGACATATCGAGCGCCACGCGACGCGACTGTGATCCGGTACAGTATGCGACGCGGCAGCGGGCCGGGCAAACGCGCTCGATCGGTGAGTGCGATCCGGGTTTCTCCAGCTTCCGCGCTGCAACCCGGTGGCCCGCATTCCGAGCCGGGATTTGCATGTCCGAAAACGGTGAGTTCACACCCCCCTTTCCGCTATATTGCATGACGGTCAGACACCCGGCGGAGGATATGGAACAGGACGCGAGGTACGACGCACTGCTGTCACGGGACCGCCGCTTCGACGGCACGTTCTTCGTCGGCGTGCGAACGACGATGATCTACTGTCGGCCGGTGTGCCGAGCGCGCCGGCCGCAGCCGCGCAACTGCTCGTTCTTCCGCACGGCAGCGGAAGCGGAACGAGGCGGCTACAGACCGTGCCTGAAGTGCCGCCCGGAGCGGGCGCCGGGGCGGTCGCTGACGGATGCGTCGGACCGGCTTGCGCAGGCGGCGTTCGCGCGCATATCCGATGGCGCGCTGAATGGTGGCTCGCTTGGAGATGTCGCGCGCGAGCTGTGTGTCGGCGAGCGCCACCTGCGGCGCGTCATGAGTGCGGAGTTCGGAGCGTCACCGGTGGAGCTGGCCCAGACGCAGCGGCTGCTGCTCGCAAAGCAGCTGCTGACGGAAACGACGCTGCCGATTTCACGCATAGCGTACGCGAGCGGATTCTCGAGCCTGAGCCGATTCAATGCGCTGTTCAGGGAACGCTACCGCCTGAGCCCGACGCGCATGCGCCGGAATAGTCGCACGGCTCTGGATGCTCGTGGATCACTTCGACTGTTGTTCGAGTACCGGCCCCCATACGACTGGGAGTGGATGCTCCGCTTTCTCGCAATGCGAGCCATACCTGGCATCGAAGCAGTGCACGACGGATCCTACACGCGATCGTTCCGTCAGGGCACGCACACCGGATGGTTCACTGTCCGTGCAGCACCACGACACGACAGTGCGCTCGAGGTAGAGATCTCGGACTCGCTAGTGCCGGCGCTGCTCGGTGTCCGTTCCGCAGTGCGACGCATGCTGGACCTCGATGCGGATCCGGCGGCACTCGAAGCGCACTTCGCGTCGGACGAGATCATGGGGCCGCTCGTGCGGGAGCGACCGGGGCTGCGCCTGCCCGGCTCGACAGATGGCTTCGAGCTGGCGGTGCGCGGGGTGCTGGGTCAACAGATCAGCGTTTCTGCCGCTCGGACGCTCGCCGGGCGGCTGCACGCAGCGTACGGCAAGCCGCTCGAGCGCGCGCACGGAGTCGACCGTCTGCCGGCAGCACCTGAGCGACTTGCGGAAGCCGAGCCGGGCGACATCGCTGCGCTCGGGATGCCACTGTCGCGTGCACGTACAGTGGTGCTGCTTGCGCAGAGCGTCGCGCGCGGCGACATCAGCTTCACTGCCACGCCGGACATCAATGCCGCGCTCATTGCACTTCAGCGCGTCCCCGGCATCGGTCCGTGGACGGCCGAGTATATCGCAATGCGCGGCTATCAGTGGCCGGACGCGTTTCCTGCTACTGACCTCGGCATACGCAACGCGCTGCGAGGCCGCAACGCTGCCGTTGTTGCCGAGGCGTGGCGCCCGTGGCGCGCATACGCAGCTATCTATCTCTGGGACAGTCTCAGCACCAATCCGAAAGGTTGAGCCATGCGCTACTACTCCGAGCTGACGACGCCGGTAGGCCCCATCACGATCGTCTCCGACGGCACAGCCATCACCGGTTTGACGATGCGTTCCGCTGCGGACGTCACTGCGCGCGGCGGTGACTGGATCGAAGACGATGCACGACTCACCCGCGCGCGCGAGCAGCTGACCGCCTACTTCGCAGGCGAGCTGCGCGAATTCACACTGCCGCTCGCGCCACGCGGCAGTCCTTTCCAGAAGCAGGTCTGGGCTGCGCTCCGGCAGATACCATTCGGTGATACGCGATCGTACGGTGCGCTGGCCGCTTCGCTCGGACAGCCGGGTTCAGCACGCGCCGTCGGTGCTGCGAACCGCACGAATCCGATCTGTATCGTGGTGCCGTGTCACCGTGTGATCGGCGCAGATGGAACACTGACAGGCTATGCAGGCGGAATCGAGCGGAAGAAGTTCCTGCTCGATCACGAAGCGGCAATCGCCGGATCGCTGAAGCAGATGGAGCTGGGAATTGCGGAGTGAGGCAGAGTGGGCCGGGTGGGGATCGAACCCACGACCTTGGGATTAAAAGTCCCCTGCTCTGCCGCTGAGCTACCGGCCCACCGGAAGTTAGCCGCTCATTCGCGCTCGATCAACGCGCTGTGGCGACGCCGGTGGGCCGGCAGTTCAAAGCGGTCTGACACAGGCCTGTCGCGGCTCACGCGCTGCTCACGCGCGGCTCATTCGCTGCTCACGCGCTGCTCATTCGTTGCTCACGCGCTGCTCACGCGCTGCTCACGCGCTGCTCACGCGCTGCACCCGTGCCCGCCTCAGGCCGTGCCGCGCCGGGCCGTGCGGCGCCGTGCCATGCCGGCGAGCTCATCATAGCGAGAACTCACCCGCGAACGTAACCGGATCATCGATACCGTCGTCATTGAAATCGTACATCGTGCTGCCTTCCAGCGTCAGTCCCAGCTCATCCCTGAGATACTTCAGCGTGAGTGGTTCGAGCGGCTGTATTTCGCGGAATGGATCCCGGTCGAACGTGATGTCGTCGGCATCCAGATCGTATGTGCCCTCCCTGATGAACGCCTCATTGATCGCCGAGGCGCCGTCGTAGTCGACGACAGACCTGAACGTGCCGTCCTCCCGGAGCGCCAGGTCGATCGTGCCGCCTTCGCTGATCAGATCCCGCGAACTGCCATCCGAAATAGTGAATTCGGCCGTGGATGCTTCGAACTCCCCGGCAATATCATTGAAATCCGGCCCCGTGAGATCGTCGTCCTCGTCGCAGCCTGTAAGGACAGCCAGTGGCAGAGCGAGCATCATCAGTCGCTTGAAGATCTTCATTTTTACCTCCGTAGGATCTCACAGACGCGTCGATGATCCCGCCGTTGCAGCGGAGGCTGGTCGATGCATCTGCTGAGTATGGGGGAAGCGCCACGACCTACACGGCGCTCCTTTGATTGGCAGCGTGCAGCACTGCAGATACAGTCCCGAATGACTTCAGGAGTGTGCACGGAGGTAACGCAACTGCTGTTCCAGCAACGTCTTTGTGGCTGTCAGGGTGCGCGCTTCTGCCTCGAGAGACGAGGCGCGGCGACTGCGGTCGACGCCACCGG
>DATABQ010000260.1:0-3597 GCA_036259495.1 Longimicrobiales bacterium
ATAGAGGATGAACGCGCCCTCCGGAACCTTCTCCTCGCCGATCAGCGTGCTGCATGCGACAGGCTTCGGCTGACGTCCCGGCGCCGTGTCCGCGAACCACAGCCGGCACTCATCCTTCTTTGGAAAATGTCCCGGCGGCACCTTGTCGAGCTTCCGCGTCCCATCCGGATTCCTGGCGACGGCACTGTCGCCGCGAGGCGCGTCTACGCGCGGGCTGTCCGTCGGCCCGACGACGTGCAGACTGTCGACCGGCAGCCTCGGCCGCTCGCGATCGGGACGTTCCGGATCGGGCGGCTCGCGGTCAGCGCGCTCCCTGTCAGCGCGTTCGCGCGCGGCACGTTCCCGCTCCGCGCGCTCACGATCCGCACGCTCCTTGCCGGCGCGCTCCTTGTCGGCGCGCTCCTTGTCGGCGCGCTCCTTGTCCGCACGCTCCCGGTCCGCGCGCTCCTTCTCGGCGCGTTCGCGCTCCGCCTCACGGGCGAGACGCTCCTGCTCGCGCTGGGCTTCACGGGCGAGGCGTTCCTTCTCGCGTTCCGCCTCACGGGCGAGTCGCTCCCGCTCGCGCTCTGCCTGCTCGCGCGCGACGCGCTCCTTCTCGGCCCGCTCGCGTCCCACGCGTTCACGCTCGGCCTGCTCGCGTGCGAGCCGCTCACGTTCGGCCTGCTCGGCGGCGAGGCGTTCCCGCTCGGCCTGCTCGGCAGCGAGGCGCTGGCGTTCGGCCTGCTCGGCTGCCAGGCGCTCCTGCTCCGCGCGCTCCTGCTCAGCGCGAAGACGCGCAATGCGCTGACGCTCGGCGCGCTCGGCGGCGAGACGCTCGCGCTCCGCTCGGCGCTCGGCACGCGCCTGTGCCTGGCGCTCGCGCTCCGCACGTTCTGCGGCAATGCGCTCGCGCTCCGCACGCTCCGCGGCAATGCGCTCGCGCTCTGCTGCAATCCGCTCGCGCTCCGCCTGTTCGCGGGCGAGTCGTGCGCGCTCCCGCTCCGCACGCTCCCTCGCGATGCGCTGCCTCTCGGCACGATCGCGCTCCGCGCGCAGACGCTCCTCCTCGGCGTTCACATCGTCCGTCGCCTCAGGCGTCGGCGCCGGAGCCGCTCCCTCGGGAGGCGCCACGACGCGCACCACGCACGCCGACAGCGTGAAGACACTGACGACCAGAAGCAGCGCCAGTCGCGCGTAACGATTCCGGTTCCGGGGTGCTGCGGTGCGAGTACTCATGAGCCCATGCTCCTGACGAGGTCGAGGATCACTGCGGGCACCGAGCCGCGCTCACGACGCGCCTCCTCTGCCCAGTCGTACTGCGAGTCCCAGGCACGCTCACCGTACAGGATGAACGATCCCGCCGGTATGCGGCCTCTCAGATTGCTGCACGCCGTCGGCTTCGGCTGCTGTCCCGGCGGACGGCCCGAATGCCAGACACGGCACTCGCCCGGCTTCGGGAAGTGCCCCGGCGGCACACCGTTCAACTTGCGTGGTCCGCGTGCGGGCCGGCGGCGGCCGGCGTCCGCATCGCCCTCCGTGCGATCGACAGTCGCGGACGCGGGCGAGCCGCCGGGTACGGCAGTCGACATCGTCTGGCTGCACGCAGATGTGCCGATGACTGCGATGGACAGCAGAAGCGCCACTCTCATATACCGGCTCCGGTATCCGTTGAGTTGTTGGACAATTCGGGCGGGTATAATGCAAACGCGGGTCCGTGCAGTTTGCACCATATCGGCTGTGAGGACTAACGAGTGTGGCGATAATGGCTTGCCGGGTCACGGTGCTCGCTCATTGGCACCAACGCAGGACCGCCGACTCGCAACGGTGTACGCCCCGCCGATAATATTTTCCTGCGCTCTGGAGCTGGTGATCGCCATTGCTCGCACCTGGAATGCGCCCTACCGTTCGCCGTCCGGTGCTCACTCCTCCACAGGCGATTCTTGATACGTCGATCTCCACCCGCCGGTCAGCCCGGGAATCGAGTGACCCCTCCGACCTCTCGCTCACGGATGGGCGTGAGGATCGGGTACCTTCTCGTAATTGCGATAGCGACGCTTTCCAACCTCGGTGTCGAACCGATCGGCTCGGACGAGCTGCGGCGTCGCGTCGCCGACGCCATGTCGCCGAACGTCGCGGCGCGAGACGTGGTCGATGGCTTACGTAACCTGCTGCTGTTCGCAGGCTGGGGACTGGCGTGGTGCATCACTGCGAGGGATGGGCGGTTCAGACACGCGATCGTCATTGCTACGATCACGGGCCTGTTCATCAGCGCAGCCGTCGAGAGTGCGCAGCTCTTCTCGTCGCTTCGACAGGCGAGCGTCCTCGACGTGCTGACGAACACGGGCGGAGCGTTCATGGGCGGCGCCGGAGCGGTTGCGATGCTTCATGGAGCGCGTGCAGCTCACGGAAGCCGCTCGTTCGTCGGGCTGCCGATGCTCGTCTTCGCGGCTGCATATGGAGGCGCGGCGATGCTGGAGATCGTGCTGCCCGGTGTCCGGCAGGAGCTGCTGGCGGGCGCGTCGGGAGGCGCCGTCGCACGTCTGCGGCTTGCGGTCTCGCAGGTCGGGTGGGGGAGCAGTGGAGTGGCGGAGTTTCTCCTCCAGGTGCTGCTCATGATACCGGCCGGCGTTTTTGCAGTCGCAGCGCTGGCCGAGAGCGGACGGTCCTATCTGCGCGCGCTTTGGCTGACTGCATGTGGCGGCGCGCTGCTGGCCGCGCTGCTGGAGCTCGCCCGCGGCACCACCGGTCAGCCGATCGAGACCGGGATGATCGTAGCGCACGCCGCCGGGTTCGTCGGCGGGGGGTGGCTGGCGGCGCACTGGCTGCCGACGCTCACACAGCGATACCGCGGGCGCGCTCGTCCGCGCATGCTGGTGGCAGCCTACATACCCGTGCTGCTGCTATGGGCATGGCGCCCGTTCGTGCCGATCTCGAGCATGGCCGAGCTGATCGCGTCGTTCACTCCGGGGCACCTGATGCCGCTGGCAGCGCTCGCGATGAAGATGGACCTGTTCAGTGCCGCGGATGTCGCGATCTCATTCCTCCTGTACTTTCCGGTCGGCGCACTGTCCGCCGTATGGCCGCTCCGCCTGCACGGGCGGCTCGCCGGCGTGCTGCCGGGCATCTGGATCGCGCTGGCCATCGAGGCGGGCCAGATCTTCGTCGCCGGCCGGTTCTTCGATGCCACAGATGTCATCATCGGCGTCAGCGGTCTCCTCGCCGGGTGGGCGCTGATGCGTCGCGCGGGGTTCCGGCCGTATGGTGAGATGTTGTGAGCTGACCCGACGCGGCGGGCCGGGGGGCCGCGTCGCAACACCGGCGTCGGCCTATGTCCTGTGCGGCCGCGTGGAACGTTGCACGGCAGCGGCTGCGCGCCATGAGAAAATGCCGTTCAGCAGGAATGCGAGAATGAAAGCGGCGTACTTCAAGCCTGCCTTGGCGCTTCCTATCCGGAAGGCCGCTTCCTCGGCGGGAGCTACGACATTTCGCAGTTGCAGCGCACTGAGAACGAAGTCGGCAAGGAGAACGGACAGAACGACAGCGCAGATGGCGGATGTGAGTGATGCAGCTCGCAGTGTCCTGCCGTGGGAGAAATACGCGGCATTCCAGCAGAGCAGG
>DATABQ010000261.1:0-5421 GCA_036259495.1 Longimicrobiales bacterium
GAACGGCGACCTCGCGGCGCGGCATGCGTCCGGCGAGGTCGCCGTTCCGTCCTCGCCCGTGACCGGCATGATCGACTGACGAAAGTGGCTGCTCCGACCGCTGGACGGATCGCCGCGCTGGAGACCCTGCGCGCGGTCCGCGCCGGCGCACTCGCTGACCGCGCCCTCGACTCTGCCGCCCGGCAGCTGGATCCGCGCGACCGCGCCTGGACCCACGAGCTGGTCTACGGCACGTTCCGGCTGCGCGCACGGCTCGACCACCACCTCGCCCACCATTCGAGTCGGCCCCTCCACAGGCTCGATCCCGACACGCTCGACATCCTGCGGCTGGGTGCGTACCAGCTCCTCGAGATGGACGGCGTGCCGGACTATGCCGCAGTGTCCGCATCCGTCGACCTGGCGAAGCGATTTGCGAAGCGGAGTGCCGGCTTCGTGAACGCCGTTCTGCAGTCCTTGCGTCGCGCGCCCGCGGCGTCGACCTTCCCCACGCTCGAAGCGGACCCGGCAGGACATCTGTCCACGTGGGGGTCACACCCGCGCTGGCTGGTGGAACGGTGGGTGGCGCGGTACGGTGCGGAGGCGGCGCAGCGACTGACTGCAGCAGATAACACGCGGCCGCAGCTCTACCTCCGTGCGCTGGGGACGGACCCGGGCCAGGTTGCAGCGGCGCTCGCGGAGCACGGTGTGCGGACGGAGCCGGTCGACCTCCTGCCGAGAGCGCTCCGCGTCCTGGAGGGAACGGCCGCCGCGGCGCTGGACGCGGCGCCGGTCATCGTGCAGGACCCGGCGGCAGGGCATGTCGTCGGCTTCATCGGCGATGTGTCGGCGCGGGTGGTGGACCTGGCGGCGGCCCCCGGCGGTAAGACGATCGGTCTCGCGTGCGACGCACCGGATACCGAACGACTGGTCGTCGCGGCGGATGTGTCGTTGGACAGGCTGAACCGATTGCGCGAGAACGTGGCCCGGCTGGGGCAGCTCGCGTCCGGCATTGCGCCGGTCGTGGCCGATGGCCGCCGTCCGCCGTTCCGCACGGCCGGCCTGGTGCTGATCGATGCGCCGTGCACGGGCACCGGCACGTTGCGCCGGCACCCCGACGGGCGCTGGCGTCTGGAGCCCGGCGATATCACGGCTCTCGCGGCGCTACAGACGGAGCTGCTGGATGCGGCCGCGCCGCTCGTCGAGCCGGGCGGCCTGCTGGTTTACGCGACGTGTTCACTCGAACGTGAAGAGAACGAGGCACAGGTGGAGGCGTTTCTGGAAAAGCACAGCGATTTCCGTATCGAACCCGGCGATGCCGCGTCTGCGGTAATGGACGATCGCGGGCTGCTGCGCGTGCTGCCGCACGAGCATGGCGTCGATGGTGCCTTCGCGGCGCGGCTGCGCCGCCGCGCATGAGGTATTCCAGTGCTCGGTGATTCCGTACGGCGTCGCCAGCCGAAGCGTCGCGCACCGCGGGAGCGCGGTGAAGGCGGTGCGCCCGGCGATCGCAATTGGAAGCGTATCCTCAGCGCCGTTGCTGCCGCCCTCGTAGTGCCGTTCGTGATCGGCTACATCGTGGCCGTCTACGTGCTGTTCCCGCCCACGGAAGTGAGCGGGAGCGGGATTCCCACGCCGGACCTGACCGGCCTCACCACCAGCCAGGCGCAGCGCGAGCTCGTCGATGCGGGCCTCGGCGAAATGGAGATCACCGAGCTGCCGCATCCCGATGCGGACGCGGGCAGCATCATCGCGCAGAGTCCGCTCCCCGGTCAGCAGCTGCGGGCGGGCGCCGACGTGCGCATCGCCGTCAGCTCAGGTCCCGCGCGCGTACTGGTGCCTGACGTGCTCGGCTTCGGCGGGGATCGCGCGGAGGCGATGCTCGCCCGTGCGGGCTTTACTGTTACGCGCACCGAGCAGGAGAGTCCGGCCCCCGCGGGACGTGTGATCCGGACCGATCCGGAGCCCGGCCAGCCGCTCGTTCTTCCGGCCGCCGTTAGCCTGATCGTGAGCACCGGTCCGCCGGCCCTGCCCGATTCGGGCGTTTTCCCGGACACGGGAGCCGTTCAGGACACGGGAGCCGTTCAGGACACGGCTGCCGCGCCGCAGCGATGACGTCGGAGATCGCGTGCGATCCTCGCCCGCATCATGGCAGTCCTCGCGTTGGCGCGAATCGGGTTATGTTCAGGGGCTGATCACGTGACGGTGGAACGGATACGCAGAGGATGAAGAAACGAAGGCGGCTGGTCACGGCATCGCTCGTCGCGCTGGTCGTGGTGCTGTCGGCGCTGATCTGGATGAACCGGGGCCAGTTCACTCCGCTCGATATCGGCAGCCAGGCGCCGGAGTACCGCGCGCGCTCGCTGGATGGTGACACCGTCTCCCTATCGAGCTTCGCCGGCGAAGTCGTCGTGCTGAATGTCTGGGCCACGTGGTGCCGGCCCTGCGTGGTCGAGATGCCGGCGCTCCAGCGGTTGCATGACGAGCTTGCGGGGGATGGGCTGCGCGTCGTCGCGGTCAGTGTCGACGCACCTGCCGGCGTCGTCGGCTCGTTCGGTGAGACGGGTGGCAACGTGAAGGACTTCGTCGACAACCTCGGCCTCACGTTCACGGTGCTGCACGATCCATCCGGCGGCATCGAGTCCCGCTATCAGGTGAACGGGCTGCCGACGACGTACGTCATCGATCGCGATGGCCGCATTCAGCGCAAGGTGATGGGCGCGAGGGAATGGGACGAGCCGCCGCTCTCCGATCAGATCCGTCAGCTCGTGGAGGGTTGAGTGCTGCGCCGCGTAATTGACTGGGCCACCAACGACTGGGCGCTCAAGCTCACCGCCCTCGTGCTCGCATTCCTGATGTGGGTGACCGTGCGTGCGGACGAGCCCGGCCAGTGGAGCTGGGAGGTGCCCGTCCGCGTCATCAACAACGATGCCGACTGGGTCGTCTCGGGCCTGCCGGTCCCCGCCGAAGTCACGCTCTATCTGCGCGGTCCCTATCGCGAGCTGCTCCGCGCCTCGTCCGATCTGCCGGAGATCATCGTGCCGATTCAGGAGGTGCAGGATTCGAGTGAAGTGGTACAGCTTCGCTCCAACTGGGTGAGTCTGCCGAGCGGCACCGATCAGGTCACCGTCGTCGACATACTGCCGAGCAGTGTCCGGATCGCCTTCGACCTCGTCACGACCATGCTCATCCCCGTCGCCGCGCCACTCCTCGGTGAGCCGCCGCCGGGCTATGAGCTCATCGGCGATGTGGTCGTGGAGCCGGCTGTCGTGCGCGCCAGCGGTGCGAGCCGCGCCATCGCGCGCGTGGACTCCTTGCGGCTTCCGCCGATCGATCTGAGCAGCGTGCGGACATACGACACGCTCCAGCTCACGATCGACACCACCGGGACCGGCCTGATGATTTCTCCCCGTACGGTACGCGTCTTCATCCCGATCGGATCGGTCGTCCCCGATACCGGCGGGGCGGTCACGCCGCGCGTTCCACCACCGGATCAGAACTGACGTGACCGCTCCGCTCGTCCTCGGCATCGAGACGTCCTGCGACGAGACGTCGGCAGCCGTCCTGCGCGCGCCGCGCGATGTCCTCGGCCATGTCATCCTGTCCCAGGACGTGCACGCGCTGTACGGCGGCGTAGTGCCGGAGATCGCCTCGCGTCAGCACCTGACCGCCATTGACGACGTGGTCGCAGCCGCGCTCCGCCACGCCGGCGTGAGCCTCGCCGACATCGATGTCGTGGCCGCAACCGCAGGTCCCGGCCTCATCGGCGCACTGCTCGTCGGGCTGACCTACGCGAAGTCGCTGGCCTACGCTCTCGACCGGCCGCTCATCGCCGTGCATCACATGGAAGCGCACCTGTTCGCGACGGAGCTCGAGCATCCCGACGCGCATCCGCCGTTCGTGGGTCTGCTCGTTTCCGGCGGTCATACGATGCTCCTCTGGGTGCCCGAGTGGGGGCGTTACGAGCTGCTCGGCGAGACGCGCGACGATGCCGCAGGCGAGGCGTTCGACAAGGTCGCGAAGATTCTCGGCCTCGGCTATCCAGGCGGCCCGGCCATCCAGCGCGTCGCGGCGGAGGGGAATCCCCGCGCGTTCGTGTTCCCGCGCCCCATGTTCGCATCGAACCAGACTCCGGACGACGAGGACTATTACGCGTTCTCGTTCAGCGGCCTGAAGACGTCCGTGCTGACGCGGGTGCGTGAGCTGGAGTCGCGCGGCGAGCTGGACGCTCGGCGCGCCGATGTCGCCGCCTCGTTCCAGGCGGCCGCTGTCGCCGTGCTCGTCGCGAAGACGATGCGCGCGGTGCGCGAGAAGAACTGCAGCCGCGTCGTGCTCGGTGGAGGAGTGGCCGCCAGTCGGGCGCTGCGCTCCGCACTCGAGGAGGAGCTCGAAGGTGGGCAGATCTTCGCGCCGTCGATCCGCCTCGCCACCGACAATGCCGCGATGATCGCCCGGGCGGCGGTGCATCACCTGGAGCGCGGCAACGTGGCCGGTCTCGACGTGACGGCAAAATCGGACTTCCGGTTTCCGGGCATGACCCGGCGCGAGGCGGTGGTGGTCTGATGCTCACGATGCTCCACATATCGGACCTCCATTTCGGCAAGCCGTACGTGGCCGAAGTCGGAGAAGCGGTGGTGCGCGCGGCTCATGAGATGGCGGTCGACGTGATCATCGCGAGCGGCGACTTCACCCAGCGCGCGAGGCGCGAGGAGTACGCGCAGGCGCGCGCATTCCTCGACAACCTGCCGGAGCGTCCCGTCGTCGTGGTGCCCGGAAACCATGATGTGCCGCTGTATCGCATCGCCGAACGCATCTTCGCGCCGCACCGCCTCTATCGCGAATTCATTTCCGACGACCTGGACACGGTGCACCACGTCGATGGTGCGGTGATCGTCGCGCTGAACTCGACCAGTCCGCTCCGTGCGATCACGAACGGCCGCCTGGACAGCGCTCAGCTCGAGTTCTGCGCCCGTGCCTTCGGCGACGCACCGCCGGACAAGGCACGCATCGTCGTTACGCACCACCACCTCGCACCCGCGCCCGACTACGAGGGCGGTCAGGTCATGCCGCAGGTCAAGCGGGCGATGGACTGCTTCTCCGAGCTGGGTGTGGAGATGGTGCTCGGCGGGCATCTGCACCGCGCCTACATCGGCAACTCACTGGACGTGTATCCCGGACGCGATCGCGAGCATGGCATCATCATCGTGCAGTCCGGTACGACTACATCGCGTCGGGGCCGTGCGCGCGAGCGCGAGAAGAACACGCTGAACCTCGTGCGGATCGGCGAGGATCGCATCAGAATCACGCACTACATGTTTTTCGATGATCTGCACGGCTTCGCGCCGATCAGCCGCCACATCTTCCCGCGGCCGGGTCGGCGCTACCTGGCGGATCCCGACGCACCGGTAGAGGAAGGGATCGCGCTCGCAGCGCCGGTCGGCGTCC
>DATABQ010000262.1:0-3752 GCA_036259495.1 Longimicrobiales bacterium
GGTCCACCCAGCCCGCATCGGCGAGACGAGGATCCATCGGCGACTGACCGTCTTCCGGAGCGACCTTCACATCGGGACCACGCAGCATCGACATGCCGTCCGGCAGCAGGATGGGCAAGCCGATCGTCAGGATGCGACTGCGGAGATCCTCGTCGCTCAGAATCAGCAGATGCGCCGCGGATGCAGTCGTGACATCATCCATCGCCGCGACATCGTTGAGGCTGGTGTGCAGGCGCGCAAGGATCGACGATTCGAACAGCAGCTTCGAGAGGCGCGGCGGACCGAGCATCTCGTACGCCACGGCGTCGACCCCGCTCTCCCGTTCCAGTGCGGCCATGCGATCGAGCGCGACCTCGCGCAGAACGCCCGCGCGATACGTCGGGCCCGAGGTGGCGCTGTCCAGCGCAGCGACGATGTCGCGCCCGGTCGGATAACCCCGGATCTCGCGCACGACATTCGTCGCTATCTCCTCAGGCGTGATGAACTCCATCAGGCCCAGCGCGGTCAGCGTCTCGAACTCGCCCATGCTGAACAGGCCGTTCTCGCCGGCATCGATGAAGACACCGGTCAGCGGCGCACCGAGCTCACGGAACTGAGGCGGGATCTCGAACGCATTCTCCAGCGGCACAGCCGCATCCGCATCGACGCGCTCGATCACCCGGCCGCGCCGACGGATCTCGCCGTAGGCGATACGCTTCCAGCTGATCGCGGCGGTCGGCTTGATCTCCTTGACTGCCGGCCCGCCGGGAGTGCGCGCCATCAGATAGAGCAGCAGCGAATGCGCCCCCGCAACGCCCGACTTCGCGAGGAGCATCCGGCTCGGACGCTCCTCGGAGTGCGTGAACGGTATGTTCAGACCCATCCCGCCTGTGCCGGCCGTACCGACCTTGATGTAGAAGCCTGTGCCAGCACGTCGCATGGCCTCGAGCGCGATCTGCACATGGCGGATGAGCTGTGGCAGGTAGAGTGTCGCGAGATGCCCCTCGATCACATCGTTCGGCACACTGCCCGCCTCGCTCAGCTCGCGCAGCCTGGCAGCGCTGTCGAAGACGTTCTGATAGGCGAACGCAGTCGCCGTGTTGATGCAGTCGACGACGATGGCAGGCGCGGTCCGAGCGATCAGCGCGCCCAGTGCGGACTGAATGACGACACTTTCCGTCAGCTCTCCGTACAGATCATCCAGGAGGTCTCGACGTGCAGCGGTATCGGCGAGTATCTCCGTCCGTGCGCGCTCCCGCATTTCGTCGCGCTGGAACAGGTCGCCCCAGGCGGCTTCCAGACGGGTACCGTCGGAACGTCCAGCCTCACGCTCGAGCTCTGCGACCGCGTCTTCCGCGTCCTGCCGAGACAGTCCGCTGATCACCAGGCGTGCCGGCGCGAGCGGCATCAGCTCGCGCGCGACGGCCATGCCGACCAGGCCGGATCCGCCCAGAATCAGAATGCTCTTTCCCCGAATATCCATGCCCGTTCTACTCCCGGTCCTCGCCCGCGCGCTTCACGCGCCGTAGCGATTCCAGTTCACGCTCGTCGAGCGCGCGCCATTCACCCGGATGCAGGTCCCCCAGGCGAATGGGGCCGTATCGCACGCGGCGCAGCCTCACCACACGGTAGCCGAGCTCCGCGAACATGCGCCGCACCTCGCGCTTGCGACCTTCCTGCAGCGTGAGCACGACGCGGTTGCCGCCCTTCCGACGGACCGAGCGCGCCTGCGCGCGCCCATCGTCGAGCTGGACACCGAGTCGCAGCTGCTCCAGGGCCGAGTCATCGACAGGCTCCTCCAGCTGCACATCGTACTCACGGTCGATGCCGTACCGCGGATGCAGCAGGCGGTGCGCAGTGTCGCCATCATTCGTCAGCAGGATCAGACCCTCACTGTCGAAGTCCAGCCGACCCACGTAAAAGAGCCGCCGCATCGGCGGCGGCACGAGATCGTACAGCGTCTGACGGCCCTGCGGATCGCTGCGCGTGCTCATGTATCCCCGCGGCTTGTGCAGTGCATACCACTGCGATGCCGCGCGCCGGATCCGCTTCCCGTCGACACGCACATCATCGGACGGCTGAACACGAACGCCGAGCTCCGACGTCACGCGACCGTTGATGCTGACACGGCCTTCGACGATCAGCTCCTCACTGCTGCGCCGCGAAGCCACGCCGGCCTGCGAGAGGAACTTCTGCAGACGAATCCCGCGCTCGTCCGCCATCACCGCCGGGACGTAACCTCGTCGTACTCCGCGTCGTCCGCCGCGGCCGATTCATCAGGCGCGAGTGAACGTTCGTCTTCGTCCAGTGCGGATGGTTCATCGCTGATCGTGGCGACATCGGCTGCGGCGACGTCGACGGTGTCGGGGCGATCGAGCGTCACGGTGTCGGCCGCCGCTTCTCCTGCATCAGCGCCATCGAACGCGATCGCTGATTCATCATCAGCCTCGGCCGCGGCAGACGCAGGCTCCACCGCGGCAGGCGCGGACTCGACCGCCACAGGCGCAGTCTCGCCTGAGACAGGCGAAGTCTCGACCGCGGCAGGCGCAGGCTCGGCCGCGGCAGGCGCAGGCTCGGCCGCGGCGTCGGCTGCATCGCCAGCGGCCGGTGCTCCCTCTGGGGCTGCTTCCGGTGGCGAGGCGTCGTCGTCCAGCGGCACCGTTGCCGCGGGTGTGCGGTCGCGGAGCACCACGGGCAGCTCGTCAGGGCGCGGCAGGTCTTCGAGGGAGCGGAAACCGAAATGCTCGAGGAACTTCTGCGTCGTGCCGTACAGCAGCGGCCGGCCGAGGCCCTCGCCACGCGCGACAGGCTCGACGAGATTCCGCTCCTGCAGCGTTCGGAGCACGCCACTGGAGCCGACGCCGCGGATGTCCTCGATCTCGGCACGCCCGAGCGGCTGGCGGTATGCGATGATGGCGAGCACCTCGAGCGCGGGCGCAGACAGACGCGACGGCTGCGGCACGCTGTCGTAGCGCTCCAGAACCGTGACGAACTCCGGGCGCGTCAGCAGCTGGTAGCCGCCACCGACCTCGTAGATCTGGAACGATCGCTCGTTCTGCTCATACTCGGCGCGCAGCTCCTGGACGACGGCCTCGACCGTATCCTCGTCGAGACGCTCGTCCACGCGCGAGAGGTCCGCCGCGGACAGCGGCGCGTCGCTCGCGAACAGCAGTGCTTCAATTATCTGCGTCAGACGCATCCGCCTCCACGTCCTTCCTTCTGAACAGCCATATCTCCTCGAACGGCTCGCTCTGCCGCATTGCGACCTGCCGCCGCTTCGCCAGCTCGAGACCTGCCATGAACGTCACCACGCCGTGCAGCTTGTCGAACGGCCGCACCAGACGACTGAACTCCACGCGGGTGATCCGCGCGAGCGTCTGCACGATCAGCCCGATCTTGTCCTCGATCGGCACCGCTCGAGCCATCACCACGTGATCTTCCGGCCCCTTCGGCCGCTCGTTCAGCCGCAGCGCGCCCTGGTACACCTCCTCCCAAGTCAGCTCCAGCTCCGTCACGACCTGCGGCGCCGTGCGCGGCGGCACGTGTCCGCGCGCGAACCGTCGCGCCCGGTCGGCTTCCGCTTCCGCCAGCCGCAGTGACGCCTCCCGGAAGTGCTCATACTCCAGCAGCCGCCGTACCAGCTCCGCCCGCGGATCCTCGAGCTCGCCTTCCGCTCCCGCCCGACGCGGCAGCAGCATCTGCGCCTTGATGCGCACCAGCGTGGCCGCCATCTCGAGGAACTCGCCCGCCCGGTCCAGGCCCAGCTGCTCGAC
>DATABQ010000263.1:0-4584 GCA_036259495.1 Longimicrobiales bacterium
GGTCACTCTCCCCGAGAAGTTCAGGCCTTATCGTATTGGGCAGGACCGAATCTGGGGCACCATCCAGAATTCGCTGGGAATTACGTCCATTGCGTGGATTGGAATGGATGCCATGAGAGAAGCGCGCTAGTGGTGGGCCCAGACAGGCGCAGTCTTTAGATTCGCCAGGCGTCCAGTATGTGGTTCGAGGGGCGTAATAGTCCGCTAGCCGGTATCTTCTCTGCCGTGACTTCAGCACTGAAGTAGAGCACGGCGCTGAAATTGTGGGCCGGCGTAAAGCGCGCGAGCGGCTCGCGTCAGGTGCTGGTTGGACTGAAGCTTGAAGCTCAGGTGCGGAGACGAAACCAGAAGGCGCATCGTATGATGAACATGTGCGTTGTCCTGACAGCGCTCACTGCAGCCTGCGTCCATTCAGCCGCCGAACCGATGAACCCACCGGTCTATCCAGAGGCGGGATTCGGGCGGCTCGGATGTTTTGCTGGGCCGAGCCTGAATCGGATGTATGAGGACACGCTATTCGATCCGCGTTCTGCGGCTTCTACAGGACCCTGGCTGGTCCTCGATTCGGTCTCTGCGGTCGAGTGGCGCAGTGCATACCCGGAGTACTTCAGGCAAGCCGATCAACGCGACCTCCAGCGGGCAACACTACTCGTGCAGCATGACACTCTTACGTGGACCGCTGGTTACTGGCGGCGGATTTCTGGCGACAGCATTCTGATCCAGGAACTGTCGACGTTTCCATCGGCAACGTGGCGTGTGGCCGCGAGAGGTGCACGACTCGCCGGCTCCGGCGAAGTAATCTCGGACATGGTCGATCGAGCGCCCGACGGCACTGTCCACCGTAGCAAGCTGACGTGGTCGGTGGTTGTTGCGGCGATCCCTTGTAGTCGAGTCCCGCAGCGTCCGCGGCGCTGAGACTTCGGTCGGCCTGGGGAGGCTCTGGGTGCGTACTTTGCGACCGTGGCATTCCCGTGCGGGCGATCGACTGGTATCACATCACTGATCAGGATTCCATGGCTTTCGAGATCACATCGTCGGCGTTCCGTCACAACGGAAGTATCCCGCGTCAGCACACCTGCGAGGGCGCCGATTCGCCGCCACCCCTCGCCTGGACCGGGATCCCGGAGAATACGAGGAGTCTCGCCCTCATCGTCGATGACCCCGACGCTCCCGACCCCCAGGCACCGGAAGGCACGTACGTCCACTGGGTCCTCTACAACCTCCGCCCTGTACCGACCGTCCTCGGCCCGGACCTGCCGCCCGGCGCGCTCGAGGGGACGAACGACTGGAACCGGATCGGCTACGGGGGCCCGTGCCCGCCGATCGGACGTCACCGCTACTTCTTCAAGCTGTACGCGCTCGACACGATCCTGCCCGATCTGCAGGCACCCACCAAGGCTCGGCTCGAAGAGGCCATGGAAGGGCACATCATCGCCCGCAAGGATCTGATCGGAACGTACGAGAAAGCGGGCCGCTGATCGGGCGACAAGCGGTCATTGGCTGTCCGCCATCATTTCCGGATCGAACACCTGCCCCGTCCAGACGCGCGTGAACGGGACTTCAGCTGTGCGATGGGCGACACGCACGGTTTCGGCGTCGGCGGCCTCGAACTCACAGACACCGTGGCGGCGATCGTTCGAGACGAAGCTCCGGATCCAGCGAATCTTCGACGGCTCCAGGCAGGGATTCAGCCGCTGCGATCGGGCCATGTGCTCGGCTTCCGTGAGTGGCGGGTCGAAGATCCGCTCGACGATGACGCGTGCCATCCAATCCTCCCATGATGGTCGGTTGCGATTGCGTGATCAGAGAGTGCTGTGCGTCACTGAACCGGGATCGCCGGGTGTCTCCGTCGCGCGATCGCCGGGTGTCTCCATCGCGCGATCGCCGGGCGCCGGCGCCGACGTATCGTGATCACCGAGTGTCTGCGTCGCGATCGCTATGGCTCTGCGCGCGCGGGCGGACAGCACACCGGGATCTGTGACGTCACGGCGCACGCCAGCGATCTGCTGCAGCGCGGCCGGTCGGTCGTTCTTGGCGCCGGCGATGCGCGCGAGCATGGCGCGGGCGACGGCGATCTCGTTGCGCCGTTCGACGAGCTCGGCAGCAGCGAGCGCTTCCTCGGCGCGCTGGCGGGCAGTATGCGTCTTACCGCGATCGAGGTCGAGCCAGGCTGCAACGTTCTGGACGTAGGCGATCATCCACCGGCTGTCGACATCGCGAAGGCGGGCGATGGCGCTGTCGAGTCGCTCGACGGCGTCATCGTCAACAGTGCCGAGGCACGAAAGCGCCTGGAGTGCTTCCGCGAACGGCCCATCGCTGCCCTCGCCCATCTGCCGCGTGACCTCGAGCAGCTCGCCGCCGCGCATCCGCGCTGCATCGAACTGCCGGCGCTCCAGCTCGATCATGACGAGGCGCGAGAGCGCGATGCACTCGAACCACCGTTCCCGCTCGGTGCGGGCGAGGTGTGCGGCACGCTCGAAGTCGGCGACAGCGTCATCGAGCTCGCCGTTGTAATGGTGGACATGGCCGAGTGCCTGCGGCAGCTCGTGGCCTTCGTAGCCAATGTCGTGCGCGAGACTCGCGGCTTCCTGCGCCAGTTGCCGTGCGCGCGGCATGTCCCGCTCCAGGAGTCCGAGGCAGCGTGCCGCGTCCCCGAGTGCGCGCACGACCGTGAGCGAGTCCGCGCCCCGACCGGCTTCCTGCGCGCGTGTCGAGCGCTCGAGTGCGCCGCCGAAATCGCCCGCGAGAAAATGTATGTAGGAAATGATCTGGAGCCCGCGATACACCTCGGCGCGCAGTCCGGCGATGCGTGCTTCTGCGACGAGGCGCAACAGCTCTCCCTCGAGATCGGCAATGCGATGCTCGCGCATGCCGGGATTGATCGAGAGCCCGAGCAGCTCGAGCTGAACGGGCAGTCGAACGGCGGCTTCGAGGCCGTCGAGCTGACGCAGTCCGCGCGTGACGAGCTCCGCGGCTTCCGCCGGCGCGAACGTCCACAGCGCGCGCCGCGCCGCCGTGAGGTAAGCGCGTGCAGCCAGCCCGGGCGCTCCGCCGAGCGCTGCATGGCGGGCGGTTTCTCCTGACAGCTCGTGGTCCGGATCGCTGGCTTCGTCGAGCGCGTGCGCAATATGATTGTGCATCAGCCGACGCCGCGGCTCGCTGATCCGCTGATACGCGACCTGGCGAATCACGTCGTGAGCGAAGTCGTAACGCGCCCCACACGCCTGGAGCACGCCGCGTCGCTCGAGTTGCTCGATGCCGCGCAGCATGTTAGGTCCTTCCATCTGTGACACACGTGCGAGCTGCGTGAGATCGAAATCATGCCCGAGCGCGGCCGCCCACTGTACGAGGAGCTGCGCCTGCGGATCGAGGCGACGCAGCCGATCATCGATGAGATCGCTGAGCGTGCCGGGCAGTCGGCCGTCGATCATTCCCGTTCGTGCCATCTCGATGGCGAACAGCGGATTCCCCTCACTCCCGGCGAACACCCGGTCAGGATCGATGTCGGGCGCGACTGCATGCACCAGCGCAGTGGTCGCCTCGGCATCGAGCGCCGTGAGCACCATCTCGCGGAGTATGTCCTCGCTGCGAAGAGTGCGAACCAGGCGAGACGCCGCATTGCCGTCCTCGATCTCGACGTATCGGCAGGCGCACGCGATGATCACTCCGGCTGTGCTGCGCCGCGCGACGAAGTGCAGCAGCGCCGCCGACGCGTCGTCCAGCCACTGGATGTCATCGAGCACGATCGCGAGCCGTCGCGACACCATGCTGCAATGCTCGAGCAGTTCAGCGATCGCGTCGAACAGCCTGGTCCGGTCGGCCGATTCCATCGCCGCCGGACCGAGCTCCGGCAGCAACGGCGCCAGCTCCGGTTGCAGGGCGACGGGGATGTCGTCGGACGGAATGGCGCGCAGTGCATCGATCCATGCGCCGTACGGACGCAGCAGCTCCGCCTCGTACGCCCTGCCGGTGATCACCATGCCGCCCGCTGCGCGGGTCAGCACTGAGAGTTCATCGAGCAGCCGCGTCTTGCCGATGCCGGGCTCGCCCGCCACCAGCAGCACACTGCGCGCGTCGGAAGCAGTGCCGGACACCATCGCTTCCAGCACTTCACGCTCCCGCTGCCGCCCGATGAGCGCAGTGCGGGCCCGCGCCGGTGGTGCTGCCGCTTCACGATCGATCGGCGTCCGTGCACGACCGGTACGCATCGCTGCACGACCGGTATGCATCGCTGCACGACCGGTGCGCGTCGCCCGCCGGACCGGCGACGGCAACAGACTCCGGCGCAACGATTCCATTTCCCGCGACGGTATCGTTCCGAGCTCACGCTTCAGAACGCGGCGGCACGCATCGTACTGCTCGAGCGCTTCGCGGGCGCGGCCCAGGCTGGCGAGCAGTCGCATGACATCGATGTTCGCCGAATCCATGCACGGGTCGAGGAGCAGTCGTGCGCGCGCGTGCCGCAGCGCCCGCTCCGCGTCATCCGCCAGTCGCTCGACGAGTGCGGCGAGGAATCGGATGTGCAGACGACGTGTGGTCTCGCGCTGTCCCGTACACCACGTGTCGAAACGATAGCACCGCGAC
>DATABQ010000264.1:0-9277 GCA_036259495.1 Longimicrobiales bacterium
GCCGCGCAGGAAGTACAGCCCCTGTTCGATCTCGTCGGCGACACCGGGAGGCTCGATTCGCACGTCATCCGTCGCAACGAGCAGCGCGATCTCGCCGTACAGAGCGTCGCCCGTGACTTCCACCTCTTCGCGTGTCACATCCGGCCGGCGCAGCACCTCGAGCAGCTCGACGATCCGACGCTGCTTGTGGAGGATCGACTGTCGGCGCGCTTCCGTCGGGTGCGCAGTGAGAGTCGGCTGGATGTCCAGGCGCGCGACCAGCGCCATCACTTCCTCGAGGGTGCGCCCATCCGCTCGCAGCCGGCCGATCGCCTCATCGATGGATTCCGGGCGCGAGCGCGGACCGCGTCCGGAGGATTGCTCCGCGTGGGGTTCCGGACCGGGTGCGGAGGATTGCGCGGTGTCGGATTCCGGACCGGGTCCGGAGGATGGCGCGTCGTCCAATTCGGGACCGGACCCGAGCGGCACCGCGTCTCGCGAGCGCTCGCGGTTGATACGCAGGATCTCCCGCTTCTCCGCCTGATTGACCAGGTGGAAGAACGCGCTGAACGATTGCAGCAGCCATCGCAGCGTCGGCTCATCCAGCTCGCGAATCGTCGCTTCGGCTTCCTGGCGCGGTGCATCGTTCCCCTCGTGGAGCGCCTGCCGGCACAGGAGCCGCAGCTTCTCCACCAGATCCAGCCGCTCGCGCCCGCCCTGCTCCTCGATCACCTGTCCGAGCAGGGCTCCGAGCAGATTCACGTTCTCGCTCAGCGGCCGCGAGATCCCTGTTCCTTCAGCCGCCGTATCGAGCCCGCGAATTCTGCCCATCCTCACTCCTCCTGAAGTACCGTCCCTGGATCGATCGAGCTCGCTTCCCCCGCGGGCAGCCACGCGGCGGCCAGGGCGATCGTGGTCCTCACGACGGCCGTACCGAGCAGCACCAGCGGATCGGCGGGGCGAGTCTCGAACAGCAGCGTCTCGAGCACACGCCCGAGCACTGCTGCCCCGAACATACCACCCGCAATGCCGAACGCGGTAACCCGTACGCCCTGCGCCAGAATCATGCTCCGGATCTGCGCGGGTCGCGCACCGAGTGCGGAGCGGATGCCGATTTCGCGACGCCGCTGTCGTACGACATACGTGATGACGCCGAACAGACCGAGCGATGCGAGCACCAGCGCGAGCGCAGCATACCCGGTCATCAACCAGACCGTGAACCTCCGCTGCGCGAGTCCGCGCCCCAGCACATCCGACAGAGCCATGGGCCGGTGCAGCACGAGCTGCGGGTCCATCGTGTTCAGCTTCGCCGCCGCAACCGGCAGGACCGCAGAAGGATCACCCTCCGTGCGGACCACCTGCGTCAGCGCCCAGTTCCGGTTGATCGCTGGTCCCGCGCTCGGGAGACGCCGCGGGGCAGTCGGTGCTGAGAATGCTTGCGTTCCGGACGCGGCCGTCGTATCATGACTCACAGTCACAGATCGAAGGTTGGTCACAGGGAGGCCGCAGTATGGGCGTTCTGGAACGGAAGGAACGGGAGTTCATGCGGCGCGAGAGGGAGATCCTCGACGCGGCGCTGGCGCTCTTCAGCACCGAGGACTGGCAGGCCGTCACGGTGGAGCAGATCGCGGAGCGTGCGGAAATCGGGAAGGGCACGGTCTACAAGCACTTCGCGAGCAAGGACGAGATCTACGCCCGGCTGGCGTGCGACTTCCAGCGTCAGGCGATCGAGAAGCTCGAGCGGATCGATCGTTCGCTGCCGGTGCTCCAGAGGCTGCGCCTCATCATCGCGATCTTCTGGGAGCAACACCTGAGCGGTACCGAATACCAGCACCTGGTGCAGTACTGCGAGCGCGACGATTTCCGGAAGACGTTGCCGGTGGAGGCACAGTCGGAGATGACGCAACTGGATTCGCGATTCGAAGCAGCAATCGATCGTGTGCTCCAGGACGGCATCGATCAGGGCATACTGCCCGCGAAGCCGCGCGAATCACTGATCTTCGGACCCATCGCGGCGCTGAACGGTGCGACGCGCATGGCGTGCAACTGCGTGCCGCAGGAGGCGGAGCCCGGGCAGTACCTGAACGAGCTCACGAACTTCATTCTGGCCGGCATGCTCTACCAGGAGTGGCTCGCGGAAGAGGGCCTGGACAGTGAATCTGCGACCAGGCGCGCGCTCGAGGAGATGCGGGAGGTGGAGGCCGAGCTGGCGCGGGATGCGGTAGCCGGCGAGTGAGCCGCCGTTGTGAAAAGAGGCGTCGTCCGTCTTAAGCATAATCCAAGCAGCGCGTGATAGCTTAGCCTCACGTGTGCGCCGCTCGATCCGGCGCCGCGGGAGAGTCCGAAGGGAGCCGCCGTCAGAGGCGGCTTTTCAAAACAGCTGGCGTGACCGAAAGTCACGATGCGGGCGTGGGTCGAAAGAGGGCCGTAAACGCCTGTACCACAACGATGTACCGCCACAATGGCCACGAACCGGGGGAGGGGTTGATGATAAAGGGGACGGGACGGGATACGAGTGCGGTGGAGGTCCGGCTCGTGGTCATGGCGGTGATCGTCGCGCTGCTGGCGCTCCTGCCGGCGCTTGCCGGAGGGCAGGAGGTGCCGGGCGGAGCGGCGGTGCGGGTGAGCCTGGCGGACGCGATCGACCGCGCGCTCCGCAGCAGTGAGGTGGTGGATGTGGCGGAGGCGGGGCTGCTGCGGGCGCGTGGCGATCGTTACCAGGGGCGGAGCGGTTTTCTGCCGAAGGTCGGCGGAACGGTCGGGTATACGCGGACGCTCTCGAGCGAGTTCGAGGCACTGCGCGGCGTGCCGGGTGACAGCACCGGCGGCAGACCTTTCGATGGTCTTGGTGATCTGCCGTTCGGCCAGGCGAACCGGTACGACATCGGTCTTCAGGCGACGCAGACGGTGTTCTCCGGCGGGCGGATCATCGCGCGGAGCCGTGTTGCTGAAGCGGGTGTCCGCAGCGCGGAGGTCGGTGTAGCGAGTGCGCGTGCGGAGCACGAGCTGGATGTGACGGAGGCGTACTGGGGTGCGGTGCTGTCGGACCGTCTTCTGGCGATAGCGGAAGCGTCGCTCGCACAGGCGGAGGCGACGCTCGCTCAGGTCCGCTCGTCGGAGCGCGTGGGTGAGAGTGCGGAATTCGACGTACTCCGTGCGCAGGTGTCGCGTGACAATCAGCGGCCGCAGGTGATCCAGCGGAATGCGGACCGCGAGCTCGCGTACATGCGACTGAAGCAGCTGCTGAACGTGCCGATCGATGTCGCGCTCGAGCTCACCAGCGGACTGGCGGTGAGCGATCTGCTTGCGACGTCGAAGGGATCCTCGGAAGCGCAGCGTCCTGCTGGAGTTTCTGCGGATACATCGTCGAACGATCGGGCGGCGGTGCGTCAGGCCGCCGAGCTGGTGATGATGCGGGAGAATCTCCGTCGGGCGGTGCGTGCGGAGCGGCTGCCATCGATCGCGCTTACATCGCAATGGGGCCGTGTCGCCTATCCCAAGGAAGGTGTGCCTGCGTGGGATGACATGCGATCGAACTGGACGGTGGGTGTGCTGGTGGAGCTGCCGATCCTGACGGGCGGTGCGCAACGCGGTACGGAGCTGAAGGCGCAGGCGGATGTGGTGGAGGCGCGCGCGCGACTCGAGCAGACGCGTGAGCTTGCGGCGGTCGATGCGCAGAGCGCGCTGCAGCGTCTGGAGTCGGCCGAAGCCGCGTGGGAAGCGAGCGTCGGCACGGTCGAGCAGGCCGAGCGTGCGTACCGGATTGCAGACATCCGGTTTCGCGAAGGACTGTCGACGCATGTGGAGCTGTCGGACGCGCGTCTGATGCTCCAGCAGGCGGAGATGAATCGCGCGGTGGCTGCGCGCGATGTGGAGGTAGCGAGAACGGTGATCCGGTTGCTGCCGGATCTGCCGCTGAGTCGTTGAGTGAACGGGCGAACGCTCCGAAGGGGATAGAGGGGGACATATGAGTGGGAAGACGATCGGTGGCCGGATCCGCGTGTACGCGATCGGTCTCATCGTGCTGACGAGTGCGATCGCGGCCGCAGTGGCTGCGCGACCGGATGCGACAGCGGCGGTGCCGCAGGACGAGCCGGCCGTGACGGTCGGGCGCGAGAGCGTGCACGTGATCGAGGAAGGCGCGGTCAGCACCGGGCCCGTGATCTCGGGATCGCTCCAGCCGGAGCGGAAGGCGACTGTGCGCGCGGAAGTCGCCGGTGCGGTGCTGTCGGCGAATGTGGATGTCGGCGAGACGGTGGAGCGCGGGCAGGTGCTCGCACGCATCGATGTTCTGGCCATCCGCGACGGCTACCAGTCCGCGATGTCCGCCGTGCGCGCAGCGGAAGGGGCGGCGCAGGTCGCCCGTCGCAATGTGGAGCGGATGGAGACGCTGGTTGCAGAGGGGGCAGTCGCGGAGCGTGCGCTGGAGGATGCACGGATGGCGGCGCTTGCGGCGGATCGCCAGCTCGCCGATGCCGGAACGGCCCTCGCCCATGCGGAGAAGCTCCTCGGGAAGACCGTGCTGCGCGCGCCGATCAGCGGTGTGGTCGCGGAGCGGGCGGTGAATGCGGGGGACATCGTGCAGCCGGGCATGGCCATTCTCACTGTGGTCGATCCGTCGAGCATGCAGCTCGAGGCGTCGGTTCCGTCGGAGCAGCTTGCACAGGTACGGCTGGGTGCGGCCGTCGAATTCCGGGTGAACGGCTATGCGCAGTCGTTCACCGGCAGCGTGGACCGCGTGAGTCCGGTCGCCGACCCCGCGACGCGGCAGGTGCGCGTGTTCATCTCGATACCGAACGCGCAGAACCGTCTCGTGGGTGGTCTGTTTGCCGAGGGTCGGATCGAAGCGGAGTCGCACGTGGGACTCGTCGCGCCGGCGGCCGCCGTGCAGATGATCGCAGGCGGTGCGGATGGGGACGCCGAGGCGCTGCGCATACGGAACGGTGTCGTGGAGCGTGTCGAGGTTATGATCGGGCTGCGGGATGTGCGCTCGGAAACGGTCGAGCTTGCGGGCGGTGTCGCCGCAGGCGATACGCTGATCGTCGGCGCCGCGCGGACCGTGATGCCCGGTACGCCCGTAGTCGTTGCCTCAGCCGCTGCACAGCGATAGGAGGCGGCCATGTTCATCAGCGACTTTTCCATCAGGCGCCCCCTCGTCACGGTCGTGCTGATGCTGATCATCTCCGGTGCGGGACTTTTCGCACTGGCGAATCTGAAGACGGACGAGTTCCCCGAAGTGTCACCGCCGGTCATCGCGGTTTCGGTGGTGTATCCGGGTGCATCGCCGCAGGGTGTGGAGCGTGAGCTGATCGATCCTCTGGAGGAGGCGATCGCGGGCATCAGCGGTGTCGATGAGATCCGCTCGATATCGCAGGACGGCTTCGGCCAGGTCGTCGTGATGTTCGATTTCGAGAAGGATCTGCAGGAGGCGTCGCAGGACATTCGTGACAAGATCTCCACGATCCGCGGCGACCTGCCACCGGAGATGGAGGAGCCGATTCTGTCGCGATTCGATCCGCAGGATGCTCCCATCATGTCGGTGACGCTCGCCTCGACTACTCGTGACGCGGTGCAGCTGACCCGGATCGCAGATCCGGGCGTAACGAAGGAGCTGCGCGGCGTGAGCGGTGTCGCATCGGTGAACGTGCGCGGCGGTCTCGAGCGCGAGATGACGGTGGAGCTCGATCCGCACGCGATGCAGGCCGCCGGCGTCAGCGTCGGGCAGGTCGTGCAGGCGCTGTCATCCCAGAACCTGGCAGCGCCGGTCGGTCGGGTCACGGGCGTGCTGGATGAGCGCACGATCCGCCTGCGCGGAAGGCTCGAGACGCCCGCGGAGTTCGCGCGCATGGTCGTCGCGCACCGTGGCGATCAGATCGTGCGGCTGTCCCAGATCGCGCGTGTGTTCGATGGTGCGGAGGAGCCGCGCTCCCTCGCTCTCTACGAAGGCGCGGAAGCGATCGGCATCGACATCGTGAAGGCACGCGGCCACAGCACTACGGCGGTGAGTGAGGCCGTGCAGCACAAGCTGGAGGAGGTGCGCGAACGCCTGCCTGCGGACGTGGAGCTGAGCGTCGTCGTCGACAAGGGCGAACGCGTCGACCAGTCCGTGCACGATGTGCAGAAGGCGCTCATCGAAGGTGCACTGCTCACGATCCTCGTCGTGTTCCTGTTCCTGAACTCGTGGCGCTCGACCGTCATCACCGGCCTTGCACTGCCGGTGAGTGTGCTCGCCGCATTCGCCGCGGTGTGGGCGTTCGGGTTCACGCTGAACACGATGTCGCTCATGGGGCTGTCGCTCGCGATCGGCATCCTGATCGACGACGCGATCGTCGTGCGCGAGAACATCGTGCGGCACGTCGAGATGGGGAAGGACCACTACACCGCCGCGCGGGAAGGCACTGCCGAGATCGGCCTCGCGGTTGCCGCGACGACGTTCTCGATCGTGGCCGTGTTCGCACCCATCGCGTTCATGTACGGCATGGCAGGACAGTGGTTCAAGCCGTTCGCGCTCACGATCGCTTCGTCAGTGCTCGTGTCGCTGTTCGTATCGTTCTCGCTCGATCCGATGCTCTCGGCCTACTGGGCGGATCCGCATCGCGAGGAGCACGAGAAGAGCTGGCTCACGAAGAAGCTCGACCGCTTCAACGCATGGTTCGATGCGCAGGCGGAAGGATACAAGCGGCTGATCGGCTGGGCGCTCGACCACCGCATGGCCATGGTGCTGATCGCGGTCGGGTCGTTCGTAGGCGCGATCGCGCTCCAGGCGACGCTCGGCGGTGCCGGCTTCTTCGGCGAGAGCGACGCAGGCGAGATGACGATCGTGGTCGAGACGCCGCCCGGATCGAATCTCGACTACACGCGGCTCAAGGCGGAAGAGGCCGTGCGCATCGCGCGCTCGCACGAGGAGGTGGACTACACCTACACGACGATCGGCGGCCAGTCCGGCGCCGTCGACAACGCGAGCATCTACGTGCGACTGCACCCGAAGGCGGAGCGCAATCGTACGCTGCAGGAAGTCAGCGGCGACATGCGGGCGCAGGTGAACCGCGTCGGCGGCGCGTCCTATTCCGTGTTCACCGGCTACATGAGCGGCACGTTCAAGCAGATCCAGCTGGAGCTGCGCGGCGAGGATGCCGGTGAGCTCACGCGCATCGCATCGCGCATGGCCGACGAGGTGCGGGCGATCCCGGGCGCCGTCGATGTCGGCTTGTCTGCACGCGGAGAGAAGCCCGAGGTCGTCGTCGAGCTCGATCGCGGCCTCGCCGGTACGCTCGGCATCACGACCGCACAGGTGGCGCAGTCGCTCCGTCCGGCCTTTGCCGGGATCGATGTCGGCGACTGGGTCGATCCGGATGGCGAGATGCGCGACGTGATGATCCGGCTCGCACCGGAAGCTCGGCAACGCGCGAGCGATCTGAGCCAGCTCCCGATCACCACGTCCGGCCCGACAGGCACGACGATGCTGCCGCTCGGTCAGATCGCGACCGTGCGCGAAGGCATCAGCCCCGCGCAGATCGATCACCTCGATCGCGAGCGTGTGGTCAGCATTCAGGCGAACGTCGCCGGTCGGCCGCTCAGTGAGGTGATGGCGGACATCGATGCCCGGCTCGCCGCCATCGACCTGCCGCCCGGCTACCGCCTCACGAAGGGTGGAGAATCCGAGGACCAGGCCGAGGTGTTCGGCCACATCTTCACAGCGCTCGGCATAGCCGTGCTGCTCATGTATCTGATTCTCGTGCTGCAGTTCGGCTCGTTCCTCGATCCGATCGCGATCATGATGTCGCTGCCGCTCTCGCTCATCGGCGTCGTGCTCATGCTGCTGCTCACGGGCGACACGCTCAACATCATGAGCCTGATCGGCGTCATCCTGCTCATGGGTATCGTCGCGAAGAACGCGATTCTGCTGATCGACTTCGCCAAGTGGGGCATCGAGAAGGGCATGACTCGTCGCGAGGCGCTCGTCGAGGCTGGCCGCATTCGTCTCCGACCGATCCTGATGACGACGTTCGCGCTCATCGCCGGCATGACGCCGATCGCACTCGGCCTGGGCGAGGGCGGCGACTGGCGGGCGCCGCTCGGCAGGGCCGTCATCGGCGGCGTCATCACGTCGACGTTCCTGACGCTGCTCGTGATCCCGACCGCCTATGAGATCCTCGACGAGTGGCGCGAGAAGGCGCGCGCCTGGTTCGGTGCGCGCACCGCTGGAGGCTCGGCGGGTTTGACGGCGGAGCCGGCGATGAGCGGCGACTAAAAAGGTCGGCCGATCGGAGGCGCTGGATTGCGGCGCAACATTCGAGGGCTCCGGCGGAGGCATCGCGCTCTCGAATATTGTTGCGGTGCAATGAACAGGGCGAAAATGCGTTCTGCCGACTGGGGCCGTTTTGCAGTGCAACGATTTCGTTGCCGATGCCCTCGGCCGGCGCCCTCTTCGTTGCGTCGCAAATCGGCCGACCCTCTTCGTTGCGTCGCAAATCAGCCGGCGCCCTCTTCGTTGCGTCGCAAATCAGCCGGCGCCCGCCTCGTTGCCTGGCAGAATCACGGGCCGCCGATCCGCGCCGGTGAACCCCCGACACTGTTCACACGTAGTACCCATGTGGACGGCGCGAAGGAGACCGCCCACTTCACGATAGATCACCAGGTGAGGACCCGATGTTGAGACGATGGGCGTTCGGCGCGGCAGCTGCGCTGGCGGGCCTGAGTGCAGCACCCGCGCAGGCACAGGATGCAGATGCAGATGCAGCCACAGTACCGCAGTTCTATTTCGGCATCCAGGGCCAGTATGCGCGCCCGGTGGGTGAGTTCAGGGATTATGTGAAGCATGGCGGCGGCATAAACGTCAACTTTGCGCTGCCGATCCCGCGTGGCGGCGCGTTCTCGCTGCGTGCGGATGGAGGGTTCATCGTATACGGGTCGGAAACGCGCGAGGTGTGCTTCAGCCAGACCGTCGGGTGCAGAATTCTGCTCGAGCTGACGACGACGAACAGCATCGGCTATCTCAACATCGGTCCGCAGCTGATGCTGCCGCATGGTCCGGTGCGGCCGTACGTGAACGCGGCGATCGGCGGCGCGTATTTCGGCACGAGCTCGAGCGTGAGCGGCACGGATGCGAACGAGGAGGACTTCGCCAGCACGACGAACTTCGATGACATCACGTTCGCGTGGACGGGCGGCGGGGGTCTTCTGATCAGCCTGTCGGGCGGCCGTACGCCTGTGCTGCTCGATCTGGGCGTGCGCTACCACGGCAATGGAGAGGTCGAGTACCTGAAGAAGGGCGACATCACGGACAATCCTGATGGCA